>CAYYCE010000129.1:0-7602 GCA_964469635.1 uncultured Kineosporiaceae bacterium | reverse complement strand
ACGAGGTGCTTCAGGGCGACGGTGGCGACGACGGACACGGCCATTCCGGCCGCCACGAACCCCATCGCGCGCCACCGCCTCCGCCACCCTGCCCAGGCCAGGACGCCGAGGGTGAGGGCACCGATGCTCGCCGCGCTGCCCAGGAAGGTCGCGATCTGGGCGAAGAGGGTCAGCGACGGGCTCCGCTCGGCGACGACACCCGAAGTGATCAGGGGGTCGTAGGCGGCCAGGTCGGCCCGTTCCCGGACGGCGTCGACCAGTACCGCGGCCGCGAGGATCGCACCTGCCAGGACGGCCGCCGGGGGCCACCAGATCGAGGAGCTCCCTCCCCGGGGCGACGGCGGTCCCGGCCTCGATGCGCCGGGCTGAGCATCCTGCTGAGCGCTGTACCGAGTGCCGTACCACCGGGTCCGGATCACAGCCAGGGCCACGAGCACGACCATCAGCGCGGTGCCGGCCGCCGACAGCCGCCCCAGGACGGTCTGCGCGCTCGAGACCGATCCGCCTGCCAGGTAGCCCAACCCCGTCACGACGACGACCCAGGTCAGTCCACCCGCCACGTTGGCGGCGAGGAAACGGCGGTAGGGCATCCTGGTCACACCGGCCACGGCCGGGACCAGGGCGCGCATGACGCCGACCCAGCGTCCGAGGATCACGGCCCAGGCTCCGCGGTGCTCGACGTAGTCATGGACGCGTTCCCACCGCTGGGCGCCCACCCACCGCCCGGCCCGGCTGGACTCGACGGACGGGCCCAAACGGCGTCCGATCGCGTAGCCGACCGAGTCCCCCGCCACGGCGGCGACGGCCACCAGCGGGAGCAACAGCCCGAGGAGCAGACTTCCCCTGGCCGCCAGGACGCCACCCACGAACAGGGCGGTCTCGCCCGGGACGACCAGTCCGACGAAGGCGGCGGCCTCGAGAAGGACCAGGGCCGCGATGGTCGCGTACACCGCCGGCCCGTGCAGACCCAGCAGCGTCGTGACGATCTGACTCACGGATGTCCGCCCTTCGGTTGCGCTGCCGCCGTACCCGCTGGACCCACTCTCTCCCGAGGACTCTGAACGAGAGCTGAATCCGGGCACGCAGGCTCCAGGTTGAACGACCGGAGATGCCGCGGAGCGAACGATCGTGGCGCGCGGCGGCCCTTCGCCGGCGCGGTGGGGCCGCCGTCCGCATCGTCGCGGGGCGTCTGGTGGCGAGGCGGGTGCATACTCGGCGGGATGAGTTGCGTATGAGGATCCGACTGGGCTACGACATCGGCTACCGGTTCGAACAGCCGACACCGATGATCGTCACGCTGAGCGTGCACTACGGTCGCGTCTCGGATCTGGAACGGCCCGACACGATGACGACGTCGCCGACGGTCCCTTAAGCGTCCTACCGGGACGGGTTCGGCAACTGGTGCAACCGGGTGACGGCGCCGGCCGGCGACTTCTCCCTTCGCGCCGACACGGTGATCCGTGATCCGGGAACGCTCGACGCGGTCCCGACTGTGGGCGAACAGTTGCCGGTCGAGAATCTGCCCCAGGAAGCGCTGGTGTTCCTGCTCGGCAGCCGGTACTGCGAGACAGACCGTCTGACCGAGTTCGCCTGGGACACCTTCGGCCACACCGCCAAGGGCTGGCCGCTCGTCCAGGCGATCAGCTCCTACGTGCACGAGCACCTCGTCTTCGACCACCTGGCCGCCAGACCGACGAAGACGGCCGTGGAGGCCCTGAACGAGGGGCGCGGGGTCTGCCGGGACTACGCGCATCTCGGCACGGCCCTGTGCCGGGCCATGAACATCCCTGCCCGCTACTGCACCGGGTATCTCGGCGACATAGGGGTGCCGCCATCGGCTGATCCGATGGATTTCTCGGGCTGGTTCGAGGTGTATCTGTCGGAAGGATGGTTCACCGTCGACCCGCGCAATCTCGTGCCACGCATCGGGCGAGTGCTCATAGCCCAGGGACGGGACGCTGCCGACGTCGCAATCACCACGACCTTCGGACCCAACGTTCTCACCCACTTCGGCGTCTGGACCGACGAGATCCGCGACGACCGGGAACCGGAGTAGCCGGATGACGATCGGTCTCGTCGTGGACGCTCCGACGTGTTCCCGGCGCTTCACTTCAAGCGCTCGAGGCATGGACGACGATCGTGCCATCGGTGGAGAGCCTGAGGGACCTCGGCATGCTGGGGGCGGAGAAGCATAGCCACGGCCGGAACGGCACTGATCACGGACTCGGCGCCGGGGACAGGGTCGACCTGGTCGGCAGCCAAGGGGCCTGCGACGCCGTTCACGATACCGAGCGCCGCCGACACCTGACCCGGCCCGGGACTGCCAGGATGCCGCCATGGCGAACCTCGTGGACGTTGCCCTGGCCGCCTTCCCCAGCCTGAGCCGCGAGGAGCGGCAGGTGGTCACGGCCGCCTCGCGGGGGGACGACGTCGTCTTCGCTCCGCGCGCGCCGGTGCGGCCCGAGGTCATCCGCTGGCTGTGCGCCGACCCGGACGCCAAGGCTCTGGTGGATCCGCGGGGGATCCGGATCACGAACGCCGAGATCACCGGGACGCTCGAACTGCAGAACGTCGACGTCGAGTTCTACCTGAGGCTGCACCGATGCACCGTGTCGGGCGACATCGATCTCAACGACGCCCGGTGCCGCAGCATCGGCCTCAACGGGAGCGATTGCCGACGTCTGCTGGCCTGGCGGGCGGTGGTGGCCGGTTCGGTCTTCCTGACCAAGGACGGTGACCTGCCCTTCCGGGCCGAGGAGGTGTGGCTCGGCGACTCCTCGGTCAGCGGGGTGGTCGACCTCGGCTCGGCGGACCTCGGGCCGGCCGCCGCCGGGAACCTCGCGCTGTGCCTGGATCGCGCCACCGTCAAGGGGATCCTTCTGCTCGAGGGCACCAGGCTGCGGGGGGCGTTCTGGGCGTACGACGCCGCGCTGGGCGGGATCCAGGCCCAGGGCGCCCGCTTCGAGAGTCCCTCGCAGGACGCGACGACCCGGGCCGTCGAGCTGGTCCGTACCACGGTCGCGGGCGACGCCGACTTCGCGCACAGCCTCGACGGGCCGGCGACCACCGCGACCGGACCAGTGGTCGTGTTCGGCGCCCGCGTCGGCGGCAGCCTGAACCTCGTCGGGATGCAGTTCGTCGCCGGGACTCCCGGGGCACCCGGGGCGCGCGGTGCGTCGGCGGCCGTGGCGGAGGCGGCGACCCAGGCGCAGGACCGGGAGGAGGACGCCGGTGTGCTGCCCGACCTGCTCGATCTCCGGCTCACGAAGGTCGACGGTCACCTCAGCCTGGACAAGGCCATCGTCGATCATGGCAGCCTCACGATCTGGGATTCGGTCGTCGGGCAGGACCTGGTGCTCACCCAATTCCACGATCGCGACCAGGGCGCGGACGACCGGGTGGTGCGGGTCAGGGTCCTGACCACCCGTATCGGTCGGGGTCTGTACTGGGAGCCGTTGCTGCCCGAGGACTCCCACGTCCAGCTCGACGGCAGCGAGACGGGCCGCCTGGTCCACTCGGGCATCACCTACTGGCCCGAGCGGGGTGTGGTCCGGATCGGCGGTTTCCGGTACCGCACGATCGACGGGCCGACCCTCTACAAACGACAGTGGCTGGCAGAACCCTCCCGCCGGATCCGCGCCGTCGACGCGGAACACCGGTCGTGGATCCTGCGCCTGGCGCTGCGCTGGAGCGACCTGGCCGCCGGGGCCGACGCGACGCAGCTCTCCTGGGTGCGCCTGCACACCCGTCAAGCCTTCGAGGTCGAGCCCTACGACGTCCTGGTGGCCGCACTGCGGGCCAAGGGGCAGGACGCGGACGCCGTGCGGGTGCTCATCGCCCGTTCGAACGATCGCCGGCGGGCCAGGGGGGTCCTGTCCGTCGCCCTGGGCCTGCCGTACCTGGCCCTCGTGGCCAACGGGTTCCGCACCTGGCTGGCGGGACTGTGGGCCGTCGTGTTCACCCTCGTCGGATCCGCGGTGTTCGGGGACGCCTACCGTCAGGGCGAACTGGTGGCGACGGACGGCCAGGGCGTGCACCTGCCCTTCCACGCATTGATGTACTCGCTCGACACCCTGCTGCCGATCGTGGATCTCGGGGAGGCCGACGCGTTCCTGCCCGCCGGCACCGCCTCGGTGAGGGCCTACTACTGGTTCCAGATCCTGCTGGGCTGGGTGCTCGCCACGGCGATCGCCGCCTCCGCCGCCGCCTTCGTCGAGCGGCGTCGCTGACCGGCCGTCTCCCCGGACACCCGCGAAAGGGACCGAGAGCCCGGAGTGCGATCTGGTGGGACGACGAGACTGGCCGGAGATCGACATCAAGAGGAAACGGCTCCCTGAGCCCCGGCGCGCCGGCCATGGCCGAGTGCTCGCCCGATCCACCGCGAGAGGGGAGATGCGATGAGAGTCCTCGTCGCCTACGCCACCCGACACGGATCCACCGCCGGCATCGCAGAGCACATCGCAGCAGCGCTCACCGAGCACGGCCTGCAGGCGGAGGCCCGGCGGGTCGAGGAGGTCCGCAACGTCGGCGGGTACGACGCGGTCGTCCTCGGTGGTGCCGCCTCCATGTTCCACTGGCTCAAACCAGCCGTGGCCTTCGCCAAGAAGCACAGCAGGGCCCTCGCCGGGCGACCGGTGTGGCTGTTCAGCAGTGGCCCGCTGGGCACCGAATCGGTCGACAAGGACGGCAACGACGTCCTGACGACGAGCCGGCCGGCGGAGTTCGACGAACTCACCAGGCTGCTTCGGCCGCGGGGCGAGCAGGTGTTCTTCGGCGCCTATGACCCCAAGGAGCCGCCGGTCGGTCTCGGCGAGCGGTTCGTGCGGCATATGCCCGCCGCCCGCGACGCCCTGCCGTCCGGGGACTTCCGCGATCGGCCGGCGATCGAGGCGTGGGCCGAGGGGATCGCCTCGCAGATCGCGGCGGGCAGGACCTGAACCGCGCCTCAACCCCAGCCCGCGTCTGAACCCAGGGCCGGGCCCGAGCGGGGTCGGATCGGGGTCGGATCGGGGTCTGGTCCGGGTCGGGCCAGGGTCACGCCCCGAGGCGGTGCCGAGCCGTCGGTGCCACCGTCGGAACATGCCCACCGCCAGCCACCCCGTGATCGCCCCGGTCGACGTCGACGACCCGATCTGGGCGGTCGAGGTCGGCGATCCGACGGGCCCAGGCGGGGTGGCCTGGCCCGGCGTGGTGCGCAGCGTGTTGGTCCTGCTCGCGGCCGGCGGGCTGACGTGGTGGCTGGTCCCGACGATGGCGTCGACGACCTGGGCGGGCATCGCCGGAATGATGCGGTCGTTGACGACGACCCGGCTCGCGGCCCTGACGGTGCTGTGGGCGGTCGGGCTGGTGCTGCACTCGTTCGTGCTCACCGGCTCGCTCCCGGGGCTCAGCCGCCGCCGGGCGCTCACCCTCAACCTCACGGGTTCGGCGGTGGCCAACCTGCTGCCCGGCGGCGGCGCGGCCGGGGTGGCGGCGAACCTGGTCATGATGCGCCGCTGGTCGGTGTCGGCGGCCTCGTTCACCGCCTTCACGGTGGTGAGCAACGCCTGGGACGTGGCGGCCAAGCTGGCCCTGCCGGCCGTCGCCGTCGCCGCGGTGGTCGTGGCGGGGGATCCGGTCATGCCCACGCTGCTGCTCGCCTCGGCCGCCCTGACCGGCCTCGTCACGGCTGTGGCCGCGGGTGCGGTGATCGCCGCGCGCACGCGGTCGCGCCGCGCTGCGGCGATTCGGCGGGCCGTCGGAACCGAGGCGATCCGCGAGGGCGGCGCGGGACCGATCCGACGCCGGCTCGCCGACGCGGTCGCGACGACCCGCGGCGCTTGGCCCGTGGCGGTGCGGACGGCGCGGACCGGGTGGCCGCGGCTGACCGCCGCCATGGTGGGCTACCTGGTGGCGCAGGCGGTGTTGTTGTGGGCCTGCCTGACTGCTGTGGACGCCCCGGTGACGGTCACCGCGGTGCTCGCCGCGTTCGCGGTCGAACGACTGACCACCCTGGTGCCGATCACCCCCGCCGGCACCGGGCTGGCCGAGGCCGGCGCGGTCACGGTCTTGATCGCCATGGGCGCGGCACCGGCGGCGGCCGCGGCCGGAGTGCTGCTGTACCGACTGTTCACCGTCGTCCTGGAGATCCCCGTCGGTGCGGTCTGGCTGGCCGGCTGGAGTCACCTGAACGCCCGCCAACGGCGGACCCCATGAGAATCCTGCACGTCAGCGACACCTTCGCGCCCACCATCGGGGGGCAGCGGGGCCCTCGTCGCCGAACTCGCCGGCGTTCAGGCCGGATGGGCCACGAGACCGTCGTCCTGACCCGGACCCCGGGCCCGCAACCCTCCCCGTCGAGTCCGTTCCCGCTGTCCCGGGACCCGGACCGGTTGGGGAACTCCGGAGCCGGGGTGGACCGGCCTGACCATCCAGTGGTCCGGGGTCAGCGCCCTGGCCGCCGAGTTCAACGCCATCGATGCCCACGCCTGAGCACCCCTACTGCCGCCACGGCCCCGGGTGGGGTGGGACCGGATCGAGCGGCGGTGCGCGAGGAGGATCTCGCGGTCCGGCTCAGCGGAGACGAGTTCGCCGTGCTCGCGACCGACCTGGCAGGCCCCGAGGAGGTCCACGCCGTCGCCGCCCGGATCCAGGAGGTGCTGCACCCCTCCTTCCTCGTCGAGAGCGTCACCCTCGACGTCGAGGCCAGCATCGGGATCGAGGTCTACGACCCCGGCAGGGTCGAGGACGGCGAGCAACCGGTGCTGCACGACCAGCCGAAGGTCGGCCTGGACGGGCAGAGGCTGATGGGGTCGAGGCGCTGCTTCGGTGGGCTCACCCCACCCGTGGCCCGATCCTGCCGTCGGAGTTCATCCCGGTCGCCGAGGGCACCGGCCTGATCCACCCCCTCACCCAGTTCACGCTGGATCGGGCCGTCGAGCAGGCGGGGCGTTGGATGCGCTCAGGCCACGAGATCCCGGTGGCCGTCAACGTCAGCACCCGATGCCTGCTCGACACCGAGCTGCCGGCCAAGATCTCGGCCGTACTCGGCCGCCACGGGGTGCCCTCCCGGCTGCTGCGGTTGGAGATCACCGAGAGCACGCTGATCGCCGACCCCAATCGGGCGCTGAGCGTGCTCAACCACCTCGCCTCGCTGGGGATCCGGCTGCCCATCGACGAGCTCGGACACAACCTCGGACCGCACGTGGTGGCCGAGGGAGTGGTCTTCGCCCGCCCGATGCCCGCGGCCGATCCCGACACCCGGGTGACCGGACTCGGCGACCGGCCCGCGGGAGAGGGCGGCCAGGACGTCGCGGACCCGATCACCCGGACCGGCCGGTGAGCTCAACCCACCGGCTGCAGTTCGCTCACCAGGGTCTCCGGGCGCGTCAGCCGTAGCGTCGCGACCCCACCGGACAGGGTCCGCACGTCGCTCCAGCCGTTCTGGCTCAGCACCCGCAGCCCGAGGTAGGAGCGGAACCCGGAGGCGCAGTACACCCGTACCGGAACCCCGCGGGGCACCTCGTCGAGCCGTTCCCGCAGCCGGGTGTGGGGGATGTTCAACGCGTCGGGCAGATGTCCGGTGGCGAACTCGTCCTCGCCCCGGACGTCGAGCAGCACGGC
>CAYYCE010000128.1:4973-7622 GCA_964469635.1 uncultured Kineosporiaceae bacterium | reverse complement strand
CCCAGGATCCGGAGTCGACCAGCCGCTCCAGCTCGGCGGTCCCGCGGATGCCGCCCACGAACGCGATCCTGGTGTCGGTGCGGGGATCGAGGATGCCCAGACCCGGGCCGAGCACGAGGTCCTGCAGCAGCGACACGTCGAGTCCGGTGACCGGGTCGGTGAGCCGGTCGAGGTCCGCCGCGCCGTCCCGCAGCCGCAGCCGGAACCAGGCGCCGGCGCAGTACATGGCGAACTCGCGCCGTCCGGCGGGATGGATCTCCGCCTCGCCCGAGGCCCGGGGTCCGAGGGCGGTGATGTCGAACAGATGGGCCAGGTCCGCAAGCCATCGCTGGGGATCCCGGCCGCCGAGATCGGTCAGCACGCGGTTGTACGGCAGGATCTCGAGCTCCTCGCCGGGGAAGACCACCACGGGGAAGGCGTCGGTGCCGTCGGCCCCGTCATGGGCCGCGGCCACCCGGGCGGCGGCGGCGCTGCGGTGGTGGCCGTCGGCGACGTACAGCTCGGGCAGCGCCGTCGCCGCCGCCCGGAGTTCGGAGATCTCCGCCTCGTCGTCGACCCGCCACAGGGTGTGGCCGATGTCGTCGTCGGTGACCAGGTCGATCGAAGGTGCGCGGGCGGTGATGCGGTCGAGCAGTTCCGCGACCGGTTTCCAGGCCGGATCGTCGGGGGCGCTGAGCAGGAACACCGGCTCGTCGTGGGCGGACAGCGCCTCGAGGTGGTTGACCCGGTCCGCCTCCTTGTCGTGGCGGGTCTGTTCGTGGGTCCGGATCGTGCCGGAGGTGTAGTCGGCGATCCCGGCTGCGGCCACCAGCCCGGTCTGGACGTGCTCGCCGCGGCGCAACCGGTAGACCGAGTAGCAGGGCGCCGGGTCGAGCACGAAGGCGCCGCGGAAGATGAGGTGGTCCAGGGCCTGGCGGCCGGCCGCGTGGACCTCCTCGGAGTCGGCGGGCACGCCGTCCGGCAGGTTGATCTCGGGGCGGCTGACGTGCAGGAAGGAGTCGGGGTTGCCCTCGGCCAGGGCGCGGGCCTCAGCGGTGTCGACGACGTCGTACGGGGGCGCGATCACCCACGGCGCGAGATCGACGCGCGGCCGCAGGGCACGGAAGGGTCTCAGATCCGCCATGTCTCCATCCTCTCGCACGGCGGCGGGGCTCCATGACGCCATCGCCCGGCCGTTCGGCGCGTCGGGTAGGTTCCCCTGCGTGGCCGGGCGCACGCAGGGCACCGTGTGGGTGGTGGCCGGGGCCCCGGGCTCGGGCAAGTCCACGGTGGCGGCGCAGTTGGCGGCCCGGCTCGACCCGCCCGCGGCGATGCTCGACAAGGACACGCTGTTCGGCTCCTTCGTCGCCGCCGTCCTGGCCGCCCACGGGCGGGACCACGGTGAGCGTGAGGGCGCCTGGTACGACGAACACGTCAAGGTGCACGAGTACGGGGCGATGACCGCGGCGGCGCGGCAGATCCGCCGCAGCGGGTGCCCCGTGCTGCTGGACGCCCCGTTCACCGGGCAGATCCGGGACGTCGAGCGGTGGCGGGCGTGGACGGCGGAGCTCGGCGGCGAGCCGGTGCGACTGGTCTGGGTCCGCTCGGACGCCGCGACCCTGCGGCGTCGCATCGAGGCCCGGGGACGCGGCCGCGACGACGGCAAGCTCGCCGCGTTCGCGGAGTTCATCGTCCGGATGCGCCCCGACGTCCCGCCGCCCGTGCCGCACCTCGAGATCGACAACCGCGACGGTGCGCCGCCCGCCGCCGCCCAACTGTCGAACCTGCTCGAACTGGGTGGGGTACCCGGGTGCGGGGCGGGGTCCACCCCCCGTGCGGGGGGAGACCCCGGCCCGACCCCCGGGGCGGGTCAGCCGAGGACGGCGTCCACCAGTTCCTTGGCCGCGGCCTGCACCTGGGTGAGGTGCTCGGGGCCCCGGAACGACTCGGCGTAGATCTTGTACACGTCCTCGGTGCCGGACGGACGCGCCGCGAACCAGGCCGAGTCGGTGGTCACCTTGAGGCCGCCGATCGCCGCCCCGTTGCCCGGAGCGTCGGTGAGCTTGGCGGTGATCGGCTCACCCGCCAGTTCGGTCGCGCTGACCTGGTCCGGCGACAGCTTCGACAGCACCGCCTTCTGCTCGCGGGTCGCGGGGGCGTCGACGCGCGCGTATGCGGGGGCGCCGTACTCGCCGGCCAACGCGGCGTAGTGCTCGCTCGGGGACTTCCCGGTCACCGCCAGGATCTCGCTCGCCAGCAGCGCCAGCAGGATGCCGTCCTTGTCGGTGGTCCACACCGTGCCGTCGTGCCGCAGGAACGAGGCGCCCGCGCTCTCCTCGCCGCCGAAGCCCACCGACCCGTCGAGCAGGCCCGGCACGAACCACTTGAACCCGACCGGGACCTCGATCAGCCGCCGTCCCAGCGCTGCGGCCACCCGGTCGATCATGGAGGAGGAGACCAGCGTCTTGCCGATCGCCACGTCGGCGCTCCACGACGTCCGATGCCCGAACAGGTAGTGGATCGCCACCGCCAGGAAGTGGTTGGGGTTCATCAGTCCGGCGTCCGGGGTCACGATGCCGTGGCGATCGGAGTCCGCGTCGTTGCCGGTGGAGATCTGGTAGGCGTCGCGTGCGGCGATCAACGAGGCCATCGCGGACGGCGAGGAGCAGT
>CAYYCE010000128.1:0-4963 GCA_964469635.1 uncultured Kineosporiaceae bacterium | reverse complement strand
TCCACCAGCGGATTGACCACGGTCAGGTCGAGCCGGTGCCGGGTGGCGATCTCGCCCCAGTAGTCGACGCTGGCCCCGCCGAGCGGGTCGGCGCCGATCCGGACCCCGGCCTCGCGGACGGCGTCCAGGTTCAGCACGGTGGGCAGGTCGTCGACGTAGTTGCCCAGGAAGTCGTACCGGGAGGTGGTCTCGGCGGCGACGGCCCGGGCCAGCGGCACCCGCTTGACCCCCTTCAGCCGCTCGGCGATCAGCTCGTTGGCGCGGTTCTCGATCCACCTGGTGGCGTCGGTGTCGGCCGGGCCGCCGTGCGGGGGGTTGTACTTGAACCCGCCGTCGGAGGGCGGGTTGTGCGAGGGGGTCACCACGATCCCGTCGGCGCGGGACGGCGAGTCCGCGCCGTCCGGGGAGCCCAGGGCCCGGTTGGCCCTCAGGATGGCGTGTGAGACCCCCGGCGTGGGGGTGTAGCGGTCGCGGTCGTCGATCAGGGTGGTGACGTCGTTGCCGGCCAGCACCTCGAGCGCGCTGGCCCAGGCCGGTTCGGACAGACCGTGGGTGTCCCGGCCGAGGAACAGCGGCCCGGCGATGCCCTGGGCAGCGCGGTAGTCGCAGATGGCCTGGGTGGTGGCCACGATGTGCGCCTCGGTGAAGGCGCCCTTCAGGCTCGACCCGCGGTGGCCCGAGGTCCCGAAGGCCACCCGCTGGGCGGGATCGTCCAGATCGGGCCAGGTGGTGTAGTACGCGGTGACCAGGTGGGCCACGTCGATGAGATCACCCGGCAGGGCCGGCTGTCCGGCACGGTCGTGAGCCATGGCACTCCTTCTCGTATCGTCCCCCGTGAGGCCGCCGTGCGCGCGACCCGCTGGGAGGCTAACCCTCGGTGAGGGCCTCCGGAGCGTTCACCAGGTCACTTTCTGCGGCCTGTCGGGTCCGGGCGTCATGTGGTGCGGCCCGATCCGGCAGGGTCGTGATCGCCGCCCGGCGGTCCGGTTCGCGCCCGGGCAGGCCGACCGGCTGCCGGCGCCCCCACCGCTTGATCGGTGCCTCGAGGAAGTGCCAGGAGCCCGCGGCCAGCGCGATGATCACGATCACCGCCCACGGACCCTGTTGCCAGGCGTGGCGCTGGTCGGTGGGCCCGGTGCCGATCACCACCCCCTGCCAGAGGTAGACGCCGTACGAGATGGTGCCCAGGAGGGCGAGCGGGCGCACCTCGAGGATCCGGACGGCGAGGCCGCCCTGGTTGCCCACCAGGTACCACAGCGCGGCGGCCATTCCGAGCAGTTGCAGGTAGTAGCCGGGGACGGCGGCGATCCCGTGCAGCGGCAGCACGACGGGGGCACCGTAGAGCCCGCAGACCGCGGCGGCCGACGCGGGGCCGAACCCCGACCGCGCCCGGACGCCGATCATCGGATCCCGCCGCCGCGCCCACAGGGCGAGCAGGGCCCCGACGGCCAGGGCGTCCAGCGCCGGGACGGTGAACCGGCGCCAGAAGAAGCCGGCGAGCAGGGCCTCGTGGGCGGTCAGGTACAACCGGACCGTGACGCACACCGCCAGGGTGGCCAGCAGTACCCGGGGCAGTCTGCGGATCGGCAGGAGGAACAGGGCCACGGGCCAGAGCAGGTAGAAGTGCTCCTCGACCGCCAGGCTCCAGGTGGGGGCCACGGGGTGGCTGTAGTGCGCCCTGTCGACGAAGTTGGACACGTAGGCCGCGGTCAGGCCGTAGTGGCGGGTGGTCACCGCCGAGATGATCCCGGCCCCGGAGAGCACCGCGACCGCCGTCAGCGCCGCGAGGTGGCACGGCACCAGGCGCAGGGCCCGGTGCCACCAGAACCGCACCATCCGGATCTGGCCGCGACAGTGCTTCTCCACCACCAGGTTCCGCGTGATGAGGAAACCGGAGAGCACGAAGAACCACTGCACCGGCTCCACGAGCCTGGTCAGCCGCGCGTCCCAGCCGATGGTCATGCCCAGATGCAGCCCGACGACGCTCAGCGCGGCGATCGCGCGGACGCCGTCGAAGCCCCCGATGTGGGCCGGGCGGTCGGGTGGGCCGGGTGTCGCCGTCGTCACGTAAAGAGACTAAACGATCGCACAGAGTAATCTTGCGAGGCATCGCCCGATCGTGGCAGGTGCCCTGACCTCGAGCGGCTGCGGAGCTCGCCCGGTGTAAAGAGCCCGTAGCACGGGTTCATCCGGCGGTAACCACAGGGCTGCGGACCCGGTCCTACAGTCGGGCCATCATTCACGACGTCGACCCGTTCATCGGGACCGCTGCGACCCGTCTGCCCCCGGCGAGCGGTCTCGCTGCTGCGTGGTGGTTCCCCAAGCCTCAGGTCGGGAACACCCACCCGGGCGCGACCTCGCCGCTGGGCATGGTGTCGGCGTGCGCCTACTCCGGTGCCTACCCCACCGGCTACGGGCTCTACCGCAAGAACACCGAGGGCGCGCCCGAGGAGGCATTCGACACCAAGCGGGCGTCGGGGTTCACGCACTTCCAGCAGTCGGGCACCGGCGCGATCCGCAAGTACTACAACTATGTGCGGGTCACGCCCATGGTGCAGCCCCTGGACGACCTGGGCACGGCCTGGACGCTGCACGACGAGACCGCCTCGGCGGGCTACTACGCCGCGAGGTTGGACACCGGCGTGCAGTGCGAGATCACGGTGGGCGAGAAGGTCGCCGTGCACCGGTACACCTTCCCCGAATCGCGCAGCGCCCGGGTGGTGCTGGACCTGTCCTGCGGCGGGCTGGCCCTCGAGCACGGCAAGACGTTCCCGCTGCGGGCTCGGGTGCAGAGCCTGGGCAACGGCCGGGCGGAGGCCACGGTTGTGCTGGAAGGCGTACCGGTGTCGGTGTTCATCGAGGTCACCAGCCCCGGCTGGGGGCAGATGCTCTGGCACGACAGGAGGCCGATCGAGGGCGGCACCAGGCTCGACCTCGACCGGATCCGGCAGACCACGCCGCACCAGTTCGGCCTGCTCCTCACGGGCCCCGCCCGCGCCGGCCAGACGGTCGAGGTGCGGATCGGATTCTCACTGCGCGGCAGCGGGCAGGCCCGGGCGAACCTGGTGCGCGAGTGCGGCGAGGGGGAGCCGGCCTTCGAGGCGACCCTGAGGCGGACCCGGGACCGCTGGTCGGACCACCTCGACCGCGTCCGGGTGGACGGCGGCACCCCGGCCCGACGACAGATCTTCGCCACCTCGCTCTACCACGCGCTGATCAAGCCATGCTTCGGGGACGACGAGAGCCCGTGGTGGCCGACGTCCGGGCCGTTCGCCTTCGACATCTGCACCATGTGGGACATCTACAAGACCCAGATCCCGCTGCTGATGACCATCGCGCCGGACCGGGCGATCGACCTCTTGGAGTCCCTGATCCACGTCTGCGAGGAGGAGGGCAACTTCCCGATCGGCTACCGGATGGCGCGGGGTGCTGACCGGTTCTTCCGGCAGGCCAGCGCGCTGGCCCACACCGCGCTGGCCGATGCCCACACCCTCGGGCTGGGACTGGACTGGAGTTGGGCCCTGCTGCACATGGCCGAGGACCTGCGCCGGCTCTACGGCGAGGACTTCATCGAGCAGGGGATCGTGCATCCGATCACGCACACCCTCGACCTGGCCTTCGCCCATCACTGCACGGCGCAGATCGCCCGGGCCCTGGGGGAGAAGGAGTTCGCCGACGAACTCGAGGACCGCAGCCGCTGGTGGGTCAACGCCTTCGACCCCGCGACGGGCCTGCTGAAGGACTCGGAGTACTACGAGGGCGGCAAGTGGAACTACTCGTTCCGGCTGCTGCACGACATGCGGGGGCGGATCGAGGTCGCCGGTGGGGACGACGCGTTCGTCGCACTGCTGGACGCCTTCTTCGGCTTCGGGGCGCCCGCGGTGACCCAGCCCGGTCGCTCACCGGCCGCCGCGGAGATGGCGGTCGGCTACGCGCTGAACCGGTTCGAGGGTCTGAACAACGAACCGGACATGGAGGCGCCCTGGGCCTACCACTACGCCGGCCGTCCCGATCGCACCGCCGAGGTGGTGCACGCGGCGCTGACCTGGCAGTTCGGCACCGGGGCCGGCGGGCTGCCGGGCAACGACGACTCGGGTGCGCTCAGCTCGTGGTACGTGTGGGCCTCGCTCGGGCTGTTCCCCCTCGCCGGGCAGGGCCTCTTCCTGGTCAACGCCCCGGCGTTCGCGCGCGGTTCGCTCACGGTCGACGGGGGCGAGTTCGTCGTCGAGACCACCGGGCACCTCGAGCAGCCCGTCGGCGCGGACGGCCTCGAGCACGATCCGCCGCCGCAGTACGTGCAGTCGGCCCGGTTGAACGGGCGGCCGCTCGAGGTGACCCATGTCAGTGCGCGCGACGTGCGCCGCGGCGGCGTCCTGCAGGTCGAGCTCGGACCCGAACCCTCGCCGTGGGGCCGCGACGCCCGGCCGCCGTCAGTGTCCGGTCAGTAGCCGGACGAGTAGTCGAATCAGTAGTCGAATCAGTAGTCGAACCAGTAGTCGATCGAGCACGGATCGGCGCGGGAATCGGAGGTGCCACGCCATGCAACACACCGTCACGCAGAGCCGTCCCCGACGCAGACTCGTCATCGTCGTGCGGGCCGACCCGGTGATCTGCGGCCACTCGGGCGAGGCCCGGAACCTGGCCGAGGTGGCCCTGGACCGGGGGTTCGACGACGTCCGCCTGCTCACCTGGCCGATCGAGACGCTGCAGGAGGCCGGGTTGCCGCTCAAACCGCTGGATCGGCTGCAGGCCTACAGCCCGGGGATCACGGTCGACCGGCCGGAGCCGGTGGGGGACTACAAGGTGCCCGACGGCCGGCACGTGGCGGGGCTGGTGGGCCGGCTCGTGGAGTTGCTCGCCGACGGCGTCCCGACCACCTGCCTGGCCATGTACCTGGCGCCACACGCCAACATCGTCGTCGAGGCGGTGACGGCGGCGCGGTCGGCGGGCCTGGCGGGTGAGG
>CAYYCE010000127.1:5235-7623 GCA_964469635.1 uncultured Kineosporiaceae bacterium | reverse complement strand
AGCTCGTTGATCCTCGCCAGCAGGTAGGGCGTGACCTCCTTGCGGCGCACCCCCTCCCGCTCGGCGTCCGCGATCGCCTGCTCGATCCGGGCCTCGACCTCGGCGCCGTCCAGGGCATCGGCCTCGGGGATCGGGTTGACCACCAGGACGCCGCCGCGCATCCGCAGCCGGGCGTGCTCGCGCAGCACCGCCGCCAACTCCACGGCGTCGTCGACGCGATGGTCCACCGGCAGTCCCGAGGACCGGGAGAAGAACGCCGGGAACTCCTCGGTCCCCACGCCGATCACGGGCACGCCCCGTGTCTCGAGCACCTCGAGGGTCTTGGGCAGGTCGAGGATGGACTTCGCCCCGGCGCACACCACCGCCACCGGGGTGACCCCCAACTCGTCGAGGTCGGCGGAGACGTCGAAGGTGTGCTCGGCGCCGCGGTGCACGCCCCCGACCCCGCCGGTCGCGAAGATCCCGATTCCGGCCCGATGGGCCAGGTACATGGTGGCGGCCACCGTGGTCCCCGCACTCGCCTCGGCCGCGATCAGTGCGGGCAGATCCCGCCGGGAGGCCTTGGCGATCCGCCCCGAGGACGCCTCGGCGGCCAACCGTTCCAGGGCCGCCTCGTCCAGGCCCACCCGCAGCGCGCCGTCCACCACGGCGATCGTCGCCGGGACGGCGCCGGCGTCGCGGACGACCTGCTCCACCCCGCGGGCGGTGGTCAGGTTGTGGGGGTAGGGCATGCCGTGGGTGACGATCGTCGATTCGAGGGCCACCACCGCCCGCCCGTCCGCCAGCGCCCCGTCCACCTCACCGGCGACGTCCAGCATCACCTCGTCAGCCATCTGCGGCTCACCTGACCTCCCGCGACCGCGCCGCGTCCTCGGCACGCGCCCGGGAGGCGGCGATCAGCCCCGGACGGCGCAGCCTGTGCAGCGCGGCGGAGTCCACCAGGTCGGCGGACAGGTCCGGGCGCACGCTGTACTGACTCTCCACGGTCAGCGCGGCCACCAGCGTGCCCGCGAGCACGGCGTCGTCCAGATCGACCCCGGTCGCCAACAGGGTCAAGGTTCCCGCGATCAGGGCGTCCCCGGCGCCGGTGACGTCGTAGACCGAGGCAGCCGTGGCCGGCAGCAACCGGGTACCGTCGCCGTCACCGATCACCACCCCCTCCTCGGCCCGCCCGAGAACGACGTGCGCCGCACCGTGATCATGCAGCAGCTGCACCAGGTCGAGGGTGTTCCCGGTGGTCGGCCAGCCGTGGTGGACGGCGAGCGCCTGGGCCTCGTCGAGGTTGCAGAACAGCACCTCGACCCCGGTCAGATCGCGCGGCAGCCGGACGACCTTCGGCGTCGAGACCGCGTCCACGGCCAGCCGCGTGCCCGCCTCGCGAGCCCGGCGGACGGCGTGCGCCAGGGTGTCGATGGGCAGGTTGCAGTCGGCGAAGACCCAGGTGTCCGAACCGACTCCGACCCCCGGCCAGCCGGCGTCGAGGTCGGACGGCGCGAGCCCGTCGAGCACGTCCATGGCCGCGGCGCCGAGCACCAGCCCGCCCTCCGGGTCGAGCACGGCGACGTACTGGGCCGTCTCCCCCGACAGCGCCACGCGGACGCCGGAGGTATGCACCCCGATGGCGGCCAGGTGAGCGATGAGCGCCCGCCCCGAATCGTCGTCTCCGACCCGCGAGACCAGCTCGACCGGGGTTCCGAGGCGGGCCAGGGTCTCGGCCACGTTACGGGCCACCCCGCCGAAGGAGGTCACCGCGCGCGCCGGGTTCGAGGTCGCGGCCACCGGGGGCTCGGCGAGCTTGAGCTTGCGGTCGACCACACAACCGCCGGCACAGATCACCCGACCGCCCCCGGCCCCTCGGCTCCCCGACCCCGCCGTCACGCCTAGGCCTCGATCACGACCGGGATGATCATGGGACGGCGACGGTAGCTCTCCGAGACCCACCGCCCGACGGCCCGGCGCACCACCTGCTGCAACCCGTAGGGGTCGGCGTTGCCGTCACCGGCGGCCGCGGCCAGGGCGTCGACGATCCGGGGCCGGACGGCGTCGAACACGCCCTCGCCCTCGGCGAAACCACGGGCGTGGATCTCCGGGCCCGCGACCACCTTGCCGGAGGCGGAGTCGACCACGACGACGACCGAGATGAAGCCCTCCTCGCCGAGGATGCGGCGGTCCTTGAGGTCGACCTCGGTGATCTCGCCGACGCTGGAGCCGTCCACGTAGACGTAGCCGCAGGGCACCGCCCCGGCGATGCGGGCCACGCCGTCCACCAGGTCGACCACGACGCCGTCCTCGGCGACCACGACGCGCTCGCGCGGGACGCCGGTGGCCACCGCCAGGTGGGCGTTGGCCACCAGGTGACGCATCTCGCCGTGCACCGGCAGTACGTTG
>CAYYCE010000127.1:0-5225 GCA_964469635.1 uncultured Kineosporiaceae bacterium | reverse complement strand
GTTCGCCGGCCGAGGCGTGGCCGGAGACGTGCACCCTCGCGTTGCCCTGGTGCACCACGTTCGCACCCAGCCTGGTCAAGCCGTTGATCACCCGATAGACGGCGTTCTCGTTGCCCGGGATCAGCGAACTGGCCAGGATCACGGTGTCGCCGGGGCCGACCCGGATCTGGTGGTCGCGGTGTGCCATCCGGCTCAGCGCCGCCATCGGCTCACCCTGCGACCCGGTGCTCATCAGCACCACCCGGTCGTCCGGCAGGTCGCCGATCGCCTTGACGTCGATCAGCACGCCGTCCGGCACGTGCAGGTAGCCCAGGTCGGCGGCGACCCCCATGTTGCGCACCATCGACCGGCCGACGAGGGCGACCCGGCGGCCGTGGGCGACCGCGGCCCCCAGCACCTGTTGCACCCGGTGCACGTGGGAGGCGAAGCTGGCCACGATGATCCGGCGTTCGGCCTGGGCGAACACCCGGTCGAGCACCGGGGCGATCTCGCGCTCGGACGTGGTGAACCCGGCCACCTCGGCGTTGGTGGAGTCGACCATGAACAGGTCGACGCCCTCCTCCCCCAGCCGGGCGAAGGCCCTCAGGTCGGTGAGCCGGCGGTCGAGCGGCAACTGGTCCATCTTGAAGTCGCCGGTGTGCAGCACGGTGCCGGCCGAGGTCCGGACGGCGACCGCCAGGGCGTCGGGGATGGAGTGGTTGACCGCGATGAACTCGCACTCGAACGGGCCGAACCGCTCGCGCCGCCCCTCCTCGACCGTGAGGGTGAGCGGGGTGATCCGGTGCTCGCGCAGCTTGGCCTCGACCAGCGCCAGGGTGAGCTGGGAACCGATCAGCGGCAGGTCCGGCCGGCGCCGCAACAGGTACGGCACGGCACCGATGTGGTCCTCGTGACCGTGGGTGAGGATCACCGCGACGACGTCGTCGATCCGGTCGGCGATCGGCGAGAAGTCGGGCAGGATCAGGTCGACGCCGGGCTGGTTCTCCTCGGGGAAGAGCACCCCGCAGTCGATCACCAGGAGCTTGCCCGCGTGCTCGAGCACGGCCATGTTGCGGCCGACCTCGCCCAGGCCGCCGAGCGGCAGGACGCGCAGACCGCCCTCGGGCAGCGGCGGCGGGGCACCCAGATCCGGATGTGGGTGGCTCACGTGGACGGCACCAGGGCGGCCGTGACCAGTGCCTGACGCACCTCGGCCACCTCCTCGTCGGTCGCGGGCAGCAGCGGCATGCGGGTCGCCCGGCTGTCGAGGACGCCGATGGCCTCGAGCGCCGCCTTCGCCCGGATGGCCCCCTGCGAGCTCGGCGACATGATGGCACGCACGACGCCGATCAGCCGGTCGTTGATCCGGCGGGCGCGGACCAGGTCGCCGACGTCCACCGCCGCCACGAGCTCGGCGTGCGCCGGCCCGGCGACGTGCCCGGTGACGCTGACCAGCCCGGCCGCACCGATGGTCAACCAGGGCAGGTTGAGCGAGTCGTCCCCGCAGTAGTACGCCAGGCCTGTGGTCGCCATGACCTCCATCCCCGCGGCCAGGTCGCCCGTGGCGTCCTTGACCGCCACGATCCTGGGGTGCTCGGCCAGCCGCTGCAGTACCGGGGTGGTGATCCGGGTGCCGGTGCGCCCGGGGATGTCGTAGAGCATGCAGCTCAGCCCGGTGGCGTCGGCCACCGCCGCGAAGTGCGCGATCAGTGAGGCCGCCGGTGGCTTGTTGTAGTACGGGGTGACCACCAGCAGCCCGTGCGCCCCGGCCTTGGCCGCCTCCTGGGCCAGCTGGACGCTGTGGTGGGTGTCGTTGGTGCCGACACCGGCCACGACCGTGGCTCGGTCCCCGACGGCCTCGAGGACGGCGCGAAGCAGCGCCTCCTTCTCATCATCGACCGTGGTGGGCGACTCCCCCGTGGTCCCGGAGACCACGATGCCGTCGTGCCCGGTGTCGACGAGGTGGCTGGCAAGGCGCTGAGCGGCGTCCAGGTCGAGGCCGCCGGTGGCCGTGAAGGGAGTGACCATGGCGGTCAGCACCGATCCGAACGGCCGGCGCGCCGAGGCCGTGGGGGACGCCCCTGAGGGCGGCGCAGAAGGCATGAGCACGAGGCTACCGGGCCGCCGCGGCAGCCGGACCGGTGTCCGGCCCGGACACCGGACGACGGTCCGCCCGGCACACACCACAGATCTCGGAGCTGCCCGCTCGGGGGTCCGGGCAGCTCCGAGATCCGCGGGCTACATCGGGGGGCTTCCGGGGTCTGTTACACACACCATGTTGTGACCCTTGTCACATCCGAGTCAGGGCGCGACCCGACCGTTGGCCTCGAAGGCGGCGTGGGTCAGCGGCATCAAATCGGCCCAGTACCGCTCCATCCGCTCGGCACACATCTCGATCTCGCGCTGCGGGAACGAGGGATGGGTGGCGTGCTCGCGCCTGGTGCGCAACGACAGGAAGTTCATCAACGCCCTGGCGTTCATGGTCACGTACATCGAGGAGTAGATGGTCAGCGGCAGCACGATCCGGGCGACCTCCCGGGCGACCCCTGCCGCCAGCATGCGCTGGTAGGAGGCGTAGGCGGCCGCGCACTGGGCCTTGGTCTCCGCCTCAACCAGTGCGAGTTGCTCCGGCGTGCCGTCGACGAAACCGTAGGCGCCGGGCTTGCCGACCTGCACCAGCTTGCGCTCCGGCCCCGGGACGTAGAACACCGGTCGCAGCTCGCGGTACCGGCCGGACTCCTCGTTGTAGCTCGCGATCCGGTGCCGCATGAACTCCCGGAACACGAAGATCGGCGCCTGGACGTAGAACGTCATCGAGTTGTGCTCGAAGGGGCTGCCGTGGCGATCGCGCATCAGGTAGTTGATCAGGCCCCGGGAGCGCTGGGCGTCGTCGTCCACGTGGGCGAGCGTCTGCTCGCCCTGGGTGGACACCCGGGCAGCGAACACCACGTCGGCGTCCCCGGCCGCCGAGCGCACCAGTTCGACGGTCACGTCGGAGCGGAAGATCACGCCCCCCGGCGTGGCGATGTCCTCGCGGACGTCGACGCTGACGGCGGGGGCGGCTGCGGAGGTCCTCTCGGTCACGGCGACGACACTACCCATCGGCCCCGACATCGGCCCGACATCGGTCCCGCGAGCCGCCGCCCCCCGCCTACGGCCGTACCTCGACCCCGCCGGCCACCGCGGTGAAGTCGACCCGGTCCAGCGACTCCACCACCGCGTCCGGGTGGTAGGCCATCAACTCCGCGGCGGGGTGGGACGTGGTGAGGGCCAGGGTGAGGCAGCCCGCGGCCCGGCCCGAGGCCAGCCCCGCGGGAGCGTCCTCCACCACCAGGCACCGGCTCGGCTCGACCCCCAACCGCTGCGCCGCCAGCAGGTAGGGGGCCGGGTCGGGTTTGCCGACGGTCACGTCGTCCGGCGTGATCAACAGCGTCGGCGCCGGCAGGCCGGCCGCGGCGATCCGCGCCAGCGCCAGCGGCGGGGTCCCGGAGGTGACGATCGCCGCCCGGTCGGCGGGCACCGCCCGCAGCGCCCGGACCGCCCCGGGCAGCGTGAGGATCCCCGCGACCTCCTCCACCTCGATCGCCTCGAGCTGCCGGAACGCCGCCTCGATCTCGTCGGCCGCCACCAGCGTGGCCAGCACCTGCCGGGCCGGCACCCCGTGGGGGATCGGGTCGGGACGGCGGTCGAGCCCACGCTCGCGCGCCCAACGGTCCCAGGAGCGCAGCACGGCCGGGGTGGAGTCGATCAGGGTGCCGTCGAGATCGAACAGGACGGCGGCGAACCGCCGCCCCGCCAGGGCCTGCGCGGACGGCACGGGAAGGCACATGTCCCGAAGCCTCTCACCCGTCCGGACCAGGCAGGCACCCGGGTGGGTGAACCCCCCCGGCGCCGACGGGTGAGCCCCTCGTGTCCGGACCCCCGGTGCCGACACAGTCGATCAGGTCGGCGTTTGCGCGCCGGCGGCCCGCACGTCAGTCGTCATCGAGGAGGGCACGGATGCCTATGCACACCCTGGCCGGGTCGACCCACACGGCCGAGATGGTCCAGCTGATGGAGATCAACGACCGGCTCGTCGCCCTCGCCACCGCCCCGGACGAACCGCCGTTGATCACCAGCGCCGACCTCGACCTGGCCGACGCCCGGGTCGACCCTCGGGTCCTCGATCGCACCGCGGCGCTGCTGCTCCCCCGGCGGGAGCGGCAGGACCAGACGCTCTCGCTGCCCCAGGGCGCCCCGCTGCAATCGATGCTGGCCACCGGTGATCCGCGCTTCCCCCACATCTACGGCATCTTCACCGAGCCCCGGGGGCGGCGCCGGCTGCCGGTCGCCGTCCACACCGAGCACCTGCACCTGATCAGCGGGATCCTCGGCTTCCCCCGCCACGTCTGGGGCCTGTGACCGAGCGGGCCCGCCGACAGGCGACGATGGGGGCATGAGTCTGACCAGGATCGACGCAATCACCGTCCCGGCCGACGGGCGCACCACCCGGCCGGTGGCCGACCTCGCGGCCGGGCCCCGATAGCCCATGCCCACGCTGCCGCCGGCCGCCGCCCTGGTCGACCGGCTGGTCGTCGAGGCGGTGGATGCCGCCGCGCGCCAGGCACCCCAGGAGCTGGACACCGCCCTGGACCGACTGGCGGCCGTCCCCGCCGAACACCCGCGGCGGCTGCTGTCGACCAGCGTTCGGGCGGCCCTGGAACGCCACCACCCGGACGGCGTGGCGGGCGAGGACCTCGTCGCGCTGACGCGCGAGGTCGCCGGGGCGTGCCCGGCGCGGCCGGTGGACGCCTTCGCGATCGCCGTGGTGCTCACCGGTGTGTTCGGGATCGAGGTCACTCCCGCGGCCGGCGAGGGGGACAGCCAGGAGAGGCCGGACGACGTCGCGCCGCCGGACCCGGCGGGGCTGACGCGGCACGCCGTCCTGGTGCTGGCCCAACTGGCCCCGGCGCGCCGGGAACTGCGATCGCTGCTGGACGCCGCCTGGTCGGAGATCGCCCGCGCCGACGCCAACGACGGCTGATCCGCCGCCCGGATAGTGTCCTGCCGTGAGCGAACCGGCCGCCGGGCGCAGTGCCGTGCTTCGCCAGGCACTCTCGGTGGCGGTGGCGACGGGGGCCTACGGCTGCGCGGGCGGCGGCCTGTCCGTGACGGCCGGGCTGAGTGTCGCGCAGTCGGGTGTCCGGAGCGGCCTGAGGTTCGCCGGGGGGGGGCGCGACGGTCTCTGACCGTGGACCGGGTGGGGC
>CAYYCE010000126.1:6850-7655 GCA_964469635.1 uncultured Kineosporiaceae bacterium | reverse complement strand
ATCACGATCGCGGCGGCCGAGATCGGCCTGGCCCTCGCCGTGGTGCTGCTCATCTTCCGGGTCCGGGCCACGAGCGACCTGACGGCCGTCCGGGAACTGGGCGAGTCCTCGCCGACCTACACAGACTTCGACGAGACGCTCGATCCCGCGGGGGGTCGATCGTGACCTCGGTGGCCGCCCTGCTCACCGTCATCGTCCCGGCGATCTTCGGGGCCTTGACGATCATGGTGAGCGGTAGGTCCCCGCTGTGGGCCAGGGAATGGGGACGCACCGGGGCCCTGGGTGCCCTGGCCGCCGCGTCGGTCGAGGCCTACGGCGTGCTCCGGCACGGCGAGGTCGGTGGCATCGGGCTGTTGGGCACCGCCGACCTCGGCAGCTCGGTGATCACCCTCCACCTGCGGGCCGACCAGCTGTCCGCCCTGGTGGCGGTCGCCGTCGGCCTGGTGGCGTTCAGCGTGCAGGTCTACTCGGTCGGGTACCTGGCGCCGGCCGGTCGCGGCGATCCCGAGGCCCCCACCCGCTTCCCCGGCTACGTCGCCGCGGTGTCGCTGTTCACGGCCGCGATGATGCTCGTGATCCACGCCGATGACCTGATCCTGCTGTTGGTCGGCTGGGAGGTCATGGGCATCTGCTCCTACCTGCTGGTGGGCCACCACAGCGAGCGGGCGGGCGCCCGGGCCGCGGCGGTCAAGGCGTTCCTGGTCACCCGGGTCGGCGACCTCGGGGTGCTGATCGCGATCGTCGCGCTGCTGGCCGGGGCCGGGACGTCGTCGATCCATCAGTTGCTCGAGCGGGCCGCCGACCT
>CAYYCE010000126.1:0-6840 GCA_964469635.1 uncultured Kineosporiaceae bacterium | reverse complement strand
GCCCCCCGCCACGGTGACGGCGGCCGGGGTGCTGCTGCTCGCGGGGGTTGCGGGCAAGTCCGCACAGTTCCCGCTGCACACCTGGCTGCCGGATGCGATGGAGGGTCCGACTCCGGTCTCGGCGCTGATCCACGCCGCCACCATGGTCGCCGCCGGTGTCTTCCTGGTCGCGCGGCTGCTGCCGCTGTTCCTGCCCGCCCGCGGCGCGCTCGCGGCGGCCGCGGCGATCGCCTCGATCACGATGCTCGGCGCCGCCCTGGTCGCCCTCGCCCAGGACGACTTCAAGCGGCTGCTCGCGTGGTCGACGATCTCCCAGGTCGCCTACATGCTGGCCGGGGTGGCGGTGGCCCGTACCGGTGAGGCGGCCGCGGCCGGTCCGGGGATCTTCCACCTGCTCTCCCACGCCGCGTTCAAGGCCCTGCTGTTCCTGGTCGCCGGCTGCGTGATCCACCTGGCCGGTTCGACGATGTTCGCCGACATGGGCGGGTTGCAGCGCAGCCACCCGTCCCTGGCCGTCCTGCTCGGGCTGGGGCTGGCGGCCCTCGCCGGCATCCCGCCGCTGGGCGGCTTCTGGTCCAAGGAGGCGGTGCTGACCACCGCGGAGGCCGCGGCGCGGGAGGGCGGCGGCTGGCCGGCGTGGCTGGTGCTGGGCAGCGGCCTGCTCACCGCGCTGGTCACGGGCATGTACGCCGCTCGGGCCTACTCGCTGGTGGCGCTGCGCCCGGCCCCCGACCGGGGCGAGCGGTACGGACACCACCGGGTGCCGTCGTCCATGATCTGGCCGCTGTGGCTGCTCGCAGTGCCGACCGTCGGGCTGGGCCTGGTGCTGCTGGACCCGCCGGCGCTGTTCGCGGGCACCCACGTCGACCCGCTGACCGCCTTCACCGGCGCCATCCTGTCCCTGGCCGGCGTCGGCTGGGCGGTGTCGGTCGAACGGCTCGGCGCCCCCGACGTGGCCGACGCCCTGCCCGTGGCGCTGCGGGCGTTCCTGGCCCGGGGCTACCGCCTGGACGACGTCCAGCGCGCGCTCGTCGTCCGGCCGTACCGGGCGGTGGCGGAGCTGACGGGCATCGGTGAGCGCGATGGCGTCGACGCCTACCCGCTCGCGCTGGCCCTGGCGGTGAGCCGGGGCGGCCAGGGGTTGCGCCGGCTCGGGACCGGCCTGGTGACCGGGTACGTGGGATGGGTGGTCGTGGGCGCGGTGGTGCTGGGGTTGGCCGGGGTGGTGCTGTCGTGAGTCTGGATCTGCCCGATCTGGTCGGCGGCTGGGCGCTGGCGGCCCTGGTGGCGCTGCCGCTGGTCTCGGCCCTGGTGCTGCCGGCGCTGCGGGGTCTGGGGGCCCGGGCCGCGGCCGTCGCGGCGACCCTGGTCGCGGCGGTGACCCTGGCGCTCGCGATCGCGGCCGCGGTGACGGCGGCGCCCTTCGGGTCGGGCGTGCCCGGCGTCGTACTGGACGTGCCCTGGATCCCGGCGCTCGGCGTCCGGATGCACCTGGTCATGGACGGTGTCTCGGCGCCGCTGGTGCTGCTCACGGCCCTGCTCACGGTGCTGGTGACCGGTCACCTGATCCGGGTCCATCCGCCGGCGGGACGGGTGCCGGGCCTTCTCGCCTGCGTCCTGGCCGTCGAGGGCGGCGCCCTGGGCACCTTCGTGGCCGCCGACCTGCTGGTCTTCTTCATCGCGTTCGAGACCGTGCTGGTGCCGATGTGGTTCGTCATCGCGCGGTGGGGCGACGATGCCCAGGCGCGGACGGACCGCAGGGAGGCCGCGAACCGGTTCGTGCTGTTCACCGTCACCGGGTCGGCGCTGATGCTGCTGGGGCTGCTGCTGGTGGCCCTGCGGTCCGGCACCACGGACCTGGTGATGCTCGCCGAGCAGGGCGGGTCGGGGATGGGGGCCGGGGTGCAGACCCTGGCCGCCTCGCTGATGGTGATCGGGCTCGCGGTGAAGGCGCCGATGTTCCCGCTGCACTCCTGGTTGCCGCCGGCCCACACCATCGCGCCGACCGGCGGGTCGGTCCTGCTGGCGGGGGTGCTGCTGAAGATGGGCACCTACGGTCTGGTCCGGGTGGTGCTGCCGGTGGTGCCCGACGGGTTGGCCGCGATCGCTCCGCTGCTCGGCGCCTTCGGTGTGGCCGGAGTCCTGTGGGCCGGGCTGGCCTGCTTCGTCGAGCGCGACCTCAAGCGGCTGATCGCGCTGTCCTCGGTGGCGCATATGGGATTCGTGTTGCTCGGGGTGGCCACGATGACCCCCGAGGGGGTGCAGGGCGCGCTGTTCGCGAACATCGCCCATGGTCTGATCACCGGGCTGCTGTTCCTCGTCGTGGGTGCGGTGAAGGACCGTCACCACACCACCGACCTCGCGGCGCTGCCGCGCGATCTTCGCGACCGGCTGCCGAGGCTGGGGTGGCTGCTGGCGTTCGGCGCGATCGCCGGGCTGGGGCTGCCGGGCCTGGCCGGGTTCTGGGGTGAGCTGCTGGCGATCGCCGGGGCCTGGCGGACGGATTCGGCGATCGGGTTCATCTCCCGGCCGCTGGCGGTGCTCGCGGCGATCGGCACGGTGGTGGCCGCCGCCTACCTGCTGCGGATGCTGCGCCTGCTCTGGCACGGTCCGGTTTCCCCGACACCGGGCCCGACACCGGGCAGGATCGCGGCGCTGACGGGCGGGCCCTTCGTCGGCGACGCGACCGGGCACGAGGTGTCGGTGACGGTGCCGCTGGTGGTGGCCACGGTGGCGCTGGGACTGCTCCCCGCGATCCTGCTCGACGTCACCGGGCCCGCCGTCCGGGTCCTGCTGGGAGGTGTCCCGTGACGCGGGGGCTGACGGTGTCGGCGGACTGGGCCGTGCTCTCGCCGGTGGTGGCCGTGGTCGCGGCGCTGCTGCTGGTGCTGCTGATCGACGCCCTCGGTCCCCGGCCGGCCCCCGGAACGTCGCCGACCGGCGGCCGGGCATGGCTGCTGGATGCGGTGGCGCTGGCCGGGTTGGCGGCCTCGGGCGCCTCGGTGGTGTCCCTGGCGCGGCCGGGCTCGGACGCCGCGCAGGCCGGTGCGGCCACGCTGTGCCGCACTGTGGACGCCGGACTCGGTCTGCCCTCGTGCGCCTACGTGGCCAGTCCCTTCACGCTGACGGTGCAGGGCCTGGTGCTGGCCGTCGCGATCGTGACCCTGCTGCTGGCCCTGGATGGGCGGGGGGCCCGCGACCGGGTCGCCCACCACGTTCTGTTCCTCACCGCGGTCGCCGGGGTGCTGGCCCTGGCCGGTGCGCGGGACCTGATCAGCCTCATGGTGGCCTTCGAGATGGCCTCGCTGCCCGCGGTGGGTCTGGTGGCGCTGCGCCGGGACCCGCCGGGGGCGCAGGGCGCGCTGACGTTGCTGCTCACCGCGATCGGCTCGCTGGGGCTGCTCGCCCTCGGCGCCGGGATGCTGCTGTCGGCCACCGGTTCGCTGTATCTCGATCAGGTGGCGTCGGTGCTGTCGGGGCCGGACCTGCCCGCCGCGGTGCGGGCGGTGGCCGCCCTCGGGGTGCTGCTGGCGGTCTCCGGAGTTGCGTTCAAGCTGTCGGCGGTGCCGTTCCACCTGTGGACGCCGGACACCTACGCGGGCGCGCCGCTGCCGGTGGCGGCGTTCCTGTCGGTGGTCTCCAAGGCGGCCGGGGTGGTGGCGCTGATCGTGCTGCTGGCCATCGGGGTGCCGGGTCTGGCGGACGTCTGGGCGCCGCTGGTCGGGGTGATGGCCGTGGTGACCATGACGGTCGGCAACATCGTGGCGCTGCGCCAGCGCGTCGCCGTCCGGCTGTTGGCCTGGTCGACGGTCGCCCAGGCCGGTTGGGTGCTGCTGCCGCTGGCCGCCGCGGGGTCGCGGTTCGCCGTGGTCGGGGGCGGGCTCGGGGGTGGCAGCGCGAGCGGCACCCGGCAGGCGGTCGCGGCGTCGGTCGGCTACCTGGCCGCCTACAGCGCGGCGTCGGTGACGGCCTTCGCCGTGGTCGTGGTGCTGTCGCGGCACGTCGAGGCGGCCGAGGAGCACACCCTGGAGGCCTACCGGGGCCTGGCCCGGCGCGAACCGGTGGCCGCCGCGGTGCTGGGGTTCGCGCTGCTGTGCCTGGCGGGGCTGCCGCCGGGGGTGATGGGGCTGGTCGCCAAGGTGGTGGCCGTTCGGCCGCTGGTGGACGCCGGCAGCTGGGTGTTCGCGGTGGTCGCGGCGCTCAACGTGGCGCTCGGGGTGGCCTACTACCTGCGGTGGACGGCGCTGCTCGTGGCCGCGCCGGCGACGGCCCCCGGCGGTGAGGTCGTCGGCGTGCCGACCTGGCGGGTGCGCCCGGCCGAGGGTGTGGCACTCGGGGCGGGTGCGTTGGCCTGCGTCCTCCTGTCGGTGATGCCCCAACTGATCGCGTCCCTGGTTCCCGTCCTGTCTCGATAGGTTCCTCCCAGGAAACCCCCAGTTCGCCGGGTGATCCTGGGGGAACGGGGGCCGGTCCGGCGGCGTTGTGATGGCTGCGGCCGCGCCGGATGCGGCCTGAGATCGAGAGCACGGGAGAGCGTGATGGGACACCGTCACTACAACGGGTTGAAGACGGCCTTGCTGCTCGGCGGCATGTCCGCCTTCGTGTTGTTCGTGGGCCAGTTGGTCGCCGGGCCGAAGGGCCTGGTGATCGCGCTGCTGATCGCCCTGGCGATGAACGGGTACGCGTACTGGAACTCGAGCACGATGGCTCTGCGGGCGATGCGTGCCCGGCCGATCGGCGAGGCCGAGGCACCGCAGATCCACCGGATCGTGCGGGAGCTGTCGACGTCGGCCGGTCAGCCGATGCCCGCGCTGTACATCTCGCCCACGCAGGCGCCGAACGCCTTCGCCACCGGGCGCAACCCGGCCAACGCCGCGGTGTGCGTCACCGAGGGGATCCTGCAGATCCTGGACGAGCGCGAGCTGCGCGGTGTCCTCGGCCACGAGCTGATGCACGTCTACAACCGGGACATCCTGACCTCCTCGATCGCCGGTGCGCTCGCCGCCACGATCACCTTCCTGGCCCAGTTCGCGTTCTTCTTCGGCGGCAGCCGGGACGAGCGGGGGGGCGGCAACCCGTTCGCCGCGCTCGCGCTGATGCTGCTCGGGCCGCTGGCCGCCGGGGTGATCCAGATGGCGGTGAGCCGCACCCGCGAGTACGACGCCGACGAGGACGGTGCGAAGCTGACCGGCGACCCGCTGGCGCTGGCCTCGGCGCTGCGCAAGCTGTCGATCGGCACCCGGCAGCGGCCGCTGCCGCAGGAACAGCAGTTGGTCAACGCGAGTCACATGATGATCGCCAACCCGTTCCGGGCCGGGGGGATGTCGTCGCTGTTCAGCACCCACCCGCCGATGCCGCAGCGGATCGCGCGGCTCGAGCAGATGGCGGGGCGTCCGCTGTGAGCCCGGTGCCACCGGGGGTGCCGCGCCGAATGCCACCGATCCCGCTGGAGCGGGGTCGGGCCGCCGGACTGCTGTCCGGGCTGCTGCTGTTCGGGTTCGGGTTCGCGGTGGCCGCCGTGGTGGCGATGTCGGCGCGGGCGGGGCATCCGTTGTACCTGGTCGCGATCGGGATCGGGTTCCTCGGGGTCGGCGTCGTGGCGTTCTTCCTGAATCGGGGCACAGTGCCGCTGCCGGAGGGGGCCATCTGGTCGCCGGTGGGGCTGCGGGCGCTGTCGACGTCGCTGCGGCTTCCCGTGGCCGTGGTGACGGGGGCCGTGTACGGGCTCATCGGCCTGGGCGTGGCCGGCAACGTGCTGGTGCCGCTGCTCATGCGCTGACGCCCCTCACCCAGGGTGCTTGCCCGGTGACGTGCTCGCTGTCAGGGTCGGGGCATGGCGGAACGGACGCGGCGGCATCCGCGGCATCGGCTCGACCCGTTGCTGACCAGTGGGGTGCGGTTGTCGATCGTGGCGGCCCTGGACGCCTCGCAGCGGGTGGAGTTCGCCGTCGTCCGCGACGGACTCGAGGTCAGCGACTCGGTGCTGTCCAAGCATGTGGCGGCGTTGGAACGGGACGGCTACGTGCAGGTCGAGAAGGGCAAGGTCGGACGCCGGCCGCGGACGTGGCTGGTGATGACCCCGGCGGGGGCTGAGGCGTTCCGCAGCCATCTGCGCGCCGTCCGGGACGTCGCGGCGCACGCTCTCACGCCAGCACCACCGGACGGCGTGCGGTCGCCAGCGCCCGGTGAAGCCGTTCCCGCAGAACCGGGTTCTCGGTGACCAGATCCCCCGAACAGGCCACCACCCGCGCGTCCGGCCACTCCCGCAGCAGCCGCCGGACGGCGACGGCCACGGCCTCGGCCAGCGTGCCGAGGACCGAGGCGAGCAGCACCGCGGTGGAGGTGCCGGCCAGGCGGTAGCTCAGCATGCTGCGCAGCAGTCGATGCTGGTCGATCACGAATCGGCCGCCGTGCTCGACCGCGACCACGTCCAGGCGCACGCCGTCGGTGACGTGGAGGGCGCCCCGCACGTCGTCCTCTTCCGCCTCCAGCAGCAGGCTGCAGGCGGCGAGCAACCGACCGAGGGCGGCGCTCGGCGGCCCGGTCCCCACCTCGTTCCCGAGCCGCAGCAGGGCGTCGACGGCCGCGGGGTGGGCCTCGGCGAACCGGCGGGCCAGCCGTTCGGCGTTCTCGTCGTCGGAGGCGAGCCCGTCCAGGAGGGCCGGGCCGGGCACCGGCAGGGGGCGGAAGGTCACCAGCGGGCGGACCGGGCCACCGGCCTGCCGCAGACCGATGCAGGAGTCCTCGCCGGCGAACGACAGGTGGACGGCGGCCGCCGCGCAGTCGCCGTGCACCGACCTGACCAGCACCGCGGCCACCGCATCGGACACCGCATCGGAC
>CAYYCE010000125.1:0-7700 GCA_964469635.1 uncultured Kineosporiaceae bacterium | reverse complement strand
TGGCGCTGGCCGATCACGACCGGGCCCTGGCCGAGTTCACGGCCGGCGACAGCCTCGTCGACCCCACGGTCCGCCAGCAGGCCACGGTGACCAGCGAGAAGTTCGTCGATCTCGCCGAGCGGCTGCGCGGCAGCGCGGCCTCGGTGACGACGTCCGAGACGACCTGGACGACGACCGCCGACGCCCAGGCCGAGGCGCTGCGCAGACTGGCTCTCGACGTGGCAGCCGATGCCGCCGACCAGGCCGCCGCCTCGGCCGACGCGGCCCGGCAGCAGGCGGCCCTGGTCTTCGGGTCGGCCGTCGCCCTGGTCGGCCTCATGGTCCTGTTGGCGCTGATGCAGTCCCGACGGATCACGGCCCCGCTGCGTGAACTCGCCGGGGTCACCACACGCACCCGCGAGGAGCTTCCGGGAGCCGTCGAGGCGATCTCGGTGCGCGGCGCCGCCTCGGCCGAGTTGCCGACCGTCGACGTCGCCTCGGGCGACGAGGTGGGTGCGGTGGCCACGGCCTTCCGCGACGTCCAGGACACCGTCATCGACATCGCCCACCAGCAGGCCCAGCTGCGGACGGCGCTGGCCGAGACCTTCGTCAACGTGGCCCGGCGCAACCAGGTGCTGCTGGCGCGGCAGTTGTCGTTCATCGATCGACTGGAGCGCAGCGAGGAGGACCCCGACGGGCTGGAGAACCTGTTCCGGCTCGACCACCTGGCCACGCGGATGCGGCGCAACGCCGAGAGCCTGCTGGAGCTGGCGGGGATCGACTCCGGGCGGCGGGCCCGGGCGCCGATGACCCTGTCCGACGTCGTCCGGACGGCGATCAGCGAGATCGAGCACTACGAGCGGGTGCAGATCGTCAACACCCTCAACCCACTGGTGGTCGCCCACCTCGCGCTGCCCACGGCGCACCTGTTCGCGGAGCTGATCGAGAACGCCACGAGCTTCTCCGAGCCGAACACCCCGGTCCTGATCCGGACCGACATCTCCGAGAACGGGGTCCTCGTCCACGTGATCGACCGTGGTCTGGGGATGTCGGACAGCGACCTGGCCGAGGCGAATCAGCGGGTCACGGACGTCGATGCCTCGGTCCTGGTCCCGGTGCACGTCTCCGGGGCCCAGCGGCTGGGCCTCTACGTGGTGGCGCGGCTGGCCGCGCGGCTGGGCGCCCGGGTCTGGTTGGCGAACGGACCGAACGGCGGCACCGTCGCCACCGTCGAGCTGCCGTCCGTGGTCTTCGTCGAGGGTGCGGCCCCCGGGATCGCGGCCCAGCCCCTGCACATCGACGTGACCGCCGCCGAATCGCGGTCGCAGACGGGTGCCATGCCGCCGCCGCTGCCGCCCCAGGTGCCGCAACCCCCTCAGGTGCCGGCACCACCGCCGATGGCCGAGCCCCCCGGGATGCCGACTCCCGTCCCGCCGGCCATCCCGATGCCGCCGGTCCCGCCGACGGCCCAACCGCCGGGGGAGCCGGCCCTGCCCATGCCCTCGCCCGGGCCGGTGGAGGAGTCCCCCCAGCCGGGCGAGGAGCTCCCGCCCTCGTTCGAGGATCTGCTGACGCCCACCAACTGGTCGACGTCCTCGTCCTGGTCCCCGCAGACCGTCGACGGGCTCTCGCTCGACCAGGCCGCCGCGGGGCCCCCGGCGGATCCGGCGGCGGACGTGTCCCCGGCCGGTCTGCCCCGCCGCCGCCGTCAGACGCCGCCCCCGGAGGTCGCCGAGGCCGTCGCGTCGGCGATGACCGCGGCGTGGGACGAGGCCACCGCGGCGAGCGAGCCGGCCATGCCCGCCGCGATCGTCGAGCCCACGGCCTTCGTCGAGCCCACGGCGTTCGTCGAGCCCACGGTCGAACCGGGTGCGGCGGAGCCGTACACCCCGCTGCCGCAGGGTCCGCAACCGCAGAACCCGGAACCGTTCGGGCAGCAGGGGTACGGCCAGGTGGCGTACGGCCAGGAGGCGTACGGCCAGGAGGCGTACGGCCAGCAGGGGTACGGCCAGCAGCTGCCGCCGTGGTCCGCGCCACCCCCGGACGCGGTGGTGGTCCCGCCACCCCCGGACGCGGCGATGGCCGAGGCGACCTGGGCGCCGGTGCCAGAGCTCGTGCCCGAACCGCCTGCTGCCCCGGCGCCGACGGCACAGCCGCCCGCCCCGGCCCCGACGGTCCCGACGGTCCCGACGGCTCCGGCGGCGCCCCCACAGCCGGCGCCCCCACCGTCGGTGCCGAGCATGGACATCCTGCCGAGCTCCGGCCGCGGCGGCTTCGCCCTCGGCCGGTTCGGACGACGGGGCCGCGGCGCCCGGGCCGGCAGGTCTCAGGCCGCCGGCGCTCAGGCCGGCAGGTCTCAGGTTGCCACTCCGGTGCCGCCGCCCCCCTCCGGTGCTCCGGCGAGCCAGCCCGTCAATCCCTATGACCAACAGGCTGTTCCGGCCGCCCAGTCCGGCATGTCCTGGCTGCCCCCCGAGACGCAGTCCGAGGGCGGCGGCTCGTGGGACTGGGCCCACCAGGAGGTCCCGCAGCAGGAGGGCGTGGACCAGCAGCCCGCCGTCGCGCAGCCCGCCCAGGCGGGTCCCGACCCCGGTGCGGCGACGGAGGCGCACCGGCGCAACGCCGTCGAGGACGACGCTCCCGAGCGTTCGGTGCTGGCCTCCACCGCGCTGTCGGAGCTGAGCATGTTGGCGGCCTACCGGCCCGAGGTCGGTCAGGGGGTGTCTTCGCCGCTGGCCCGCCGTCCGCCGACCTCCGAGGAGAGTCCCCCGGATCCGGCGCAGATCGGTCTGTTCCCCGATGCCGAGGACGCGTCGTCCCGGGAACCGCGCAGCGCCGAGGGCGTCCGCGCCACCATGGCCGGCTTCATGGCCGCAACCTCGCGTGGGCGTTCCCAGGGCGGCTTCGCCGCCGTCGACCGCCAGCACGTCGTCCCCCAGCAGTACCAGCCGTCCCGACCCCCGACCCCCCAGGAGTACAGGTGAACGCCAACCACGACGAGGGCGCCGACTTCGCCTGGTTGCTCGACAGCTTCGTCCGCAACGTCCCAGGGGCGCAGCACGCGCTCGCGGTGTCGGCCGACGGCCTGTTGATGGCCATGTCCTCCGAACTCGACCGCACCAGCGGTGACCAGATGGCGGCCGTCGTGGCCGGGCTGTCCAGCCTGACCCGGGGGGCTGCTCGGCACCTGCGCGCCGGTGAGGTCCGCCAGTCCATCGTCGAGATGGACTCACGGTTCATGGTGCTGATGAGCATCTCCGACGGTTCGGTGCTCGCGGTGATCGCCGACGCCGGCTGCGACATCGGCATGATCGGCTACGAGATGGCGATGCTGGTGACGCGCGCCGAGGCCACCCTGACCCCCCAACTGATCACCCAGCTGCGCTCGCGGCTACCGGTGGCCGGCCCGATCCGGACCGTGGTGGGTGGGTGAGCGATGAGCCCGGTGCCAGGTGAACACGGCGAGGAACCGATGAACGTCTTCGACCTCAACGACTCGGAGCATCAGGCCTCGGAGGTGCGCCCGTACACCGTGACAGGTGGCCGGACCCGTTCCAGCCGAGGCGAACTGCCGATCGAGACTCTCGTGGAAGCACTCGTCCCCCCGGCCGACGGGCGGACCAGCGAGGAGCGCGACATCCTCGCTCTCGCCGCCAACGGGTACTCCTCGATCGTCGAACTGTCCGCCCACATGAGGCTCCCGTTGGGTGTCGTCCGGGTCCTGGTGGGCGATCTGGAGGAGAGCGGGCTGCTGTACATCCACGGAGTGTCCGACGCAACCGAGGCACCGTCTGCGTCAACCCCCTTCAGCGTTCTGGAGAGTGTCCTCGATGGCATCTGCGCACTCTGACCTGTCGGCCGCCGGCCCCGGGGCGCCCACGGCCTCGGCGGTCCCCGGGCCGCGGCACGCCGCCTCCACGACGCCGGCCGCGCCGACCGTCGTCAAGATCGTGGTGGCAGGGGGGTTCGCCGTCGGCAAGACCACCTTCATCTCCTCGATCTCCGACATCGACCCGCTGTCGACCGAGGCCGCGATGACCGAGCACTCGGTCGGCGTGGACCACGCCGGCGCCGCCGAGGCCACCAAGACCACCACCACCGTGGCCATGGACTTCGGCCGGATCGCGCTGCCGGGCAACCTGTGGCTGTATCTGTTCGGCACCCCCGGCCAGGACCGGTTCCTGTTCATGTGGGACGACTTGATGCGCGGCGCCATCGGCTGCGTCGTCCTGGTCGACACCGACCGACTCGACCAGTGCTTCCCGGCCGTCGACTACGTGGAGTCCCGGGGAGTGCCGTTCGTGGTGGCGGTCAACTGTTTCAACGGCGTCGCCAAGCACACCCTCGAGGACGTGCGAGAGGCCCTGTCGATCTCGCCCGACGTCCCGATGATGTACACCGACGCCCGGGCGAGGGCGGCCACCAAGCAGGCGCTCGTCTCGCTGGTGCAGCTGGCGATGCGGCGCTCTCCCCACTGACGGTCTCCCGGCGCGGCTTCTCTAGGCTGGACGCCGTGGAACACCTCGAACTGCGCGTCAGCACCGGTCGTCGCCTGGTCAGCGACCTGACCTCGGAGGTGGAGGCCTTCTGCCGCGGCCGCGGCAGCGGGCTGGTGCACCTCTTCGTCCCACATGCCACGGCCGGCCTCGCGCTGATCGAGACCGGGTCGGGCAGCGAGTCGGACCTTGCCGACGCCCTGGGACGACTGCTGCCGCGCGAGGACGTCTACCGGCATCGGCACGGTTCGCTCGGCCACGGCGGTGACCACGTGATGCCCGCATTCGTGGCCCCCTCGCTGAGCCTGCCCGTGGACGACGGCCGACCCGCGTTGGGCACCTGGCAGAGCGTCGTCCTGGTCGACCCCAACGTGGACAACCCGGTTCGTACCGTCCGGCTCTCCTTCATCGCGGGCTGAACGCGCCCGCCGGATCCGTCCGGTTCTGGCGTCCGCCAGCCGAGTGATCGTCACGCCCGCACTCAAGGGCGTGCCTGCGCGGATCGACGTCGAGGCCCATGGTCGCCGCGCACACCCGCTCCGGACGGTTCCCCTCCCTCGGGGCGGCCACCGCGGCGCTCACGGTCGCCGTCCTGGTGGGACAGGCGGCCGCGCCGGTCCGTGCGGAGGCCTTCGGCCCCGACGTCCGGACCACCGTCGCCTTCACCATCCCGGAGCCCGCCGGGTCCTCCGGGGCGCCCGCCGGTTACTCGCCCGCGGCCACCGCCGTGGGGTACGCGCTGTCGATGCTGGGCCGCCCCTACCGGTACGGCGGGTCCTCGCCGCTGACCGGGTTCGACTGCTCGGGACTCACCCTGCGCTCCTACGGCGCCGCCGGGACTGCGCTGCCCCGCACGGCGGCGCAGCAGTTCGCAGCCCACCCGCCCATCCCGATCGCCGAGGCCGAACCCGGCGACCTGATGTTCTGGGCCAGGGACGCCGCCGACCCGGCGTCGATCTACCACGTCTCGCTCTACCTCGGGGGCGACCGAGTGGTCTCCGCGCCCAGCACCGGGGACGTCGTCCGCATCAAGCCCGTGGGAACCAAGAACCTGGTGCCGTTCGTGGTCCGCCCGGCCCCGGACGGCGCGCCCCTGCTGAGCCTGCCGGCGCGCGGGCCCAGCCGGGTGGTCGAGGACGTGCAGTACCGGTTGCGCAACAACGGGGCGCGGCTGCGGATCACCGGTGTGCTGGACGAGCCGACCAGGACGGCGCTGGCACGGCTCCCGATCGAGGACCCGCCGGTGGCCTCGAGCCCGTCGCAGGAGGCGAAGGCGGGCGAGGCGCGGGCGACGTCCATCGATCCACGGATCTGGGAGTGGCTGGTGGCACACGGGGACCCGGCCCGGGCGCGGTGAACCGCTGGTAGCCTCAAGGCGCCGCAGCGATCCATCCCGACGCCGTCAGGGCGCCCGGGCCGGGTCGGTGCGGTGGCACAGCCGCAGCGAAGCCGGTGAGACTCCGGCGCTGTCCCGCAACTGTGAACCGCTCCGTCGTCCGGCACCGCGTCGCGACGGCGGTTCGGTGAGCCAGGTCGCCTGCCCTGTGTCGACGTCCTCGACCTCGAGGTGAGGGTCGCACGTCGGGCGAGGGACCCGGGTGCAGGCCCGACCCCTGACCCGCGGAGCCATTCCATGATTCTCGGCCAGTTCCGGCCACACCGGATCACCGTCGTCCTGCTCGCACCCGCCGTCCTCGCGCTCGCCGCGTGCAGTGGGTCGGGGTCGACCGCCACCCCGTCCTCCTCGCCGAGTGCGAGCGCCGGCCCGGCCGCACCCGCGGCCTTCCCGGTCACGGTGACCGGGGCCGACGGCCCCCTCACCCTGGACGCCGCCCCCGAGCACATCGTCTCGCTCAGCCCGAGTCTGACCGAGACGCTGTTCGCCATCGGCGCCGGTGCCCAGGTCGCGGCCGTCGACGACAACTCCACCTACCCGGCCGAGGCGCCGATCACCAAGCTGTCCGGGTTCCAGCCGAACGCCGAGGCGGTCGCCGGCTACTCCCCCGACCTGGTGGTGCTCACCACCGACACCAACGGCGTGGTCGACTCGCTGCACACCCTGAAGATCCCCACGCTGGTCCTGGCCGCCCCGACCGCGCTGGACGAGGCCTACGACCAGATGGTGACCCTCGGGCAGATCACCGGTCACGCCGACGAGGCCGAGAAGGTGGCGACCACGACCAGGGATCGGATCGCGAAAGCCGTTGCTTCGGTGGGTGATTCGAGCAAGGGAAAGAAGGTCTACCACGAGCTCGACCAGACCTTCTACAGCGTCACCAGCTCGACCTTCCTCGGCACCGTCTACGCCGAGTTCGGCCTGGTCGACATCGCCGACGAGGCCGAGAACGCAGCCGGTTCGGGCGGCTACCCGCAGCTGTCGGCCGAGTACGTGGTCAAGGCGGCCCCCGACCTGATCGTGCTGGCCGACACCAAGTGCTGCGGGCAGAGCCCCGAGACGCTGGCGGAGCGTCCCGGGTTCGCGACGGTGCCCGCCGTCCTCAGCGGGGCCGTGGTGGCCGCGGACGACGACGTCGCCTCGCGGTGGGGTCCTCGGATCGCCGACTTCGCCGAGTCGGTGGCGGCGGCCCTCAAGAAGGCCTCGGCCTAGGAGCGCGGATGCGACTCGCCCCGCAGCGGCGCCTGGTGGCCACCTCGGTCGCCGGGGCGCTGCTGCTCGGCGCCATGGTCGCCGGGGTGAGCCTGGGGGCGGTCGGCCTGGCGCCGTCCGGGGTGGCGTCCTCCGTGCTGCACCGCGTCGGGCTGCCGTACGGGGATCCACTGGGGGCCGTCGACTCCGGGATCCTGTTCGACCTGAGGTTGCCCCGGGTGGTGCTGGCCGCCCTGGTCGGCGGCATGCTCGCCCTCGCCGGAGCCTCCTACCAGGGGGTGTTCCGCAACCCACTCGCCGACCCCTACCTGCTCGGAGCGGCGGCGGGCGCCGGCGTCGGAGCCACGATGGTGATCGCCTACGCGCCCACCGGGATCGGCTCGCTCTCGCTGCCGGTCCTGCCGGTGGCCGCGTTCGTCGGCGCGCTGACCGGGGTGAGCCTGTCGTACGCACTGGGCTCGGTGGCGGCCCGGCACGGTGGCGGCAGCGCGACGCTGCTGCTCGCCGGGGTGGCCGTCACGGCGTTCCTCACCGCGATCCAGACCGTGGTGCAGCAGGCCAACACCGACAGTCTGCGCCAGGTCTACTCCTGGATCCTGGGCCAGCTCGGGGTCGGG
>CAYYCE010000124.1:0-7716 GCA_964469635.1 uncultured Kineosporiaceae bacterium | reverse complement strand
TTTTCCGGCATCAGTCGGCGATGACCAACAACCACCGAAACCCCGCGTGATCGTTCCGGTTGAACGTCTAGGCGCAACGAGGAGCTGGGGTGAATCCTCCCCATGGCTCGCCGCTACTCGGTCTTGACGTAGGTCCGCCCGCTCATGGCGTCCATTCGTTTGTCGACGACGTCTCTCCCACGAGCTCAAAGGTCAGGTTCGTGCCGTCGAACGTCCACCGGTATGTCGCGGGTATCTTCCGATCGTACGCATAGTCGTGGGTCATCTCGGTGAAGAGGTCGCCGCGGACCGCGTATATCCCAGTGACCTCGACCTCGTACGCCTCAGCGGCGTCGCTCTCGCCCCGGGTGTAGCCCGACTCGGTGTAGGAATACGTCCCGTCGGCCCTGAACACATACGCGCGGTGGGGGTTGTTCTCGTTAACGAAGCGCCCCGTCGGGAAGGCGCCCTGCTCGGCGTTGCTGTCGGCGCCGCCGACCGCGACGAACCCGACGCCGACGCCGAGGGCCAGGGCGAGTAGGCCGACCACGACCGTGACCCACGGCCCCCGCTGTCCCGATCGCTGCGCCTTCGGCGGGTCTGGTGCTTCGTCGTTCGTCGACATCACGCCTCCGCCCCGCATCACGAGCCCGCAGCTCATGGCCCTGCTCTTCCCCTTTGCACCCCGGCCAGACCCTGCCCCGGCGTTTGTGACACGGGTCATGGTGGCCCGTGAGTACAGCGTCCTCAACTCGGCACGGTGCGTGACGCCACACAACACTCGGAATGTCCGCGACGTCACACAAGGGGGCGCCCAGGAAAGCGCACCAGAAGTCGCGATCACAACCGCCGCCGCGCTTCCATGCGCGCCGTCCCGGTGTTGAGCGTCGGCATCGAGTGACCGAAGGACCGTTGCACCGTGACCACGCCCCCCGACCGCTCGCACAGTCGACGTGTCCGCGTGAGAGCAGTCGCTGTGACCGTTGAGACTCCTGGGAATGAGTACCCGGGCGCGTTCGCGGCGTACGGTGTAACTCAGACCGATACCGCAAGTGAGAGGGACGAATGAGAGCGGCGACCACCACTGCCAGTGGATTGGTCGCACTCCTCGCCCGGTGGGCGCCGACCCCCGAGAGCTCTCGCCTCGAGTGGAGAAAGGCCAGGGGGCCGGTCGTTGGCAACTCTGCGGGGGCCAGTTCTGTTGATGCACCCAGACCCACCCGATGGATCGCGGTGGTGGGGATCGCGGCGTTGACGATCACCGTGGTACTTGCGGCTCTGGTGGCACGTCCTTCCCGCGCCTACGCCGTGGATCCCGTGACGCCAGTGGCGCTGGGCACCGCGGGGACCTACTCGGCACTGGGCCGGACGAACGTCGTCAACAGCCTCGGCCCCACCACCCTCAGCGGCGACCTCGGGGTGACCGCCGACGACACGAACGTCCCCGGCACGATCACCGGGTTCGGCGCGCTCATGGCGACGGTCGGTGGAGCCACGCACGTCAACGACGCGCCGGCGATCCAGGCGCAGGCCGACCTGGTGATCGCGTATGACGACGCGAAAGGTCGCCCACACACCCCCAGCGACGACTTCGGCGGGGACCAGAACGGGGTGACCTTCCACCCGGGCATCCACCACACCATCGCAGCCTTCGCACTGACCGGGACCTTGACGTTGGACGGCGACGGCGATCCGGCCTCGGTCTTCATCTTCCAGGTCGACGCTGCGCTGAACACCGCCGCGGCCAGCCACGTCATCTTGACGAATGGCGCTCAGGCGTCCCACGTCTTCTGGCAGGTCCTCGGGGCCGCCGGGACCGGCGCGTCGTCCACGTTCGCGGGAACGATCTTGGCGAGTGGTGCGATCACCCTGGGCAACCTGTCCGTTCTCGAAGGCGCCGCCTTGTCGCGCGGCGTGGTCACCTTGTCCGCCAACACCGTCACCACCCCCATCGTGGGCGTTCTGTCGATCACCGTGCCGAGTGCCGCTGCCGATCTCGGATCCAGAGCCAACACCCTGGCGGGCGGGGTCGTCAGCGGCTCACTGGGAGAGGTGCGGGTCGACGACGAGCGGATGGCGGTCGCGGGCTCCGGCTGGGTCGCGAGCGTCAGCTCCACGGCGTTCACAGGTCCTGGTGGAGCGACGATCCCCGCCACCGCGGTCAGCTATTCCGCCGGGACGATCGTCAAGGTGGGCACTGCGACCTACACCGCGAATGACCCTAACGACCTTTCACAGGTCACGCCCGCGGTCACTGCCACATCGGTTGCCGGGGACAACAGCGCCACCTGGACCCCGACGATCAGCGTCGCAATTCCGGGAAGCTCGGTCAGTGGAACCTACACAGCGATAGTCACGCACTCTGTCCTGTAGCTGCGCGCCGCGCCCGGCTCAGGGCCACGTCTGCGGGGCCCGGCGAAGAGATGCGAGTCACACGTCACGCTCGGCGGCGAGGGCCGAATTCCCACGCGCTCCTGATGCTGCGACATAAGTGTTAACATATGAACATTACGTCATATGGGAAATCCAGTACCAGTTGAAGGACATATCTTGAGAATGCGCAGCCTGCTCGTCGCCGGTGCCGCCGGAGTACTCACGCTCGGTATCGCCCTGCCCGCCACGGCGGTCGCCCTTCCAGGTGAAACCCCAGTCACGATCACGGTGACGGGCGGAACCCTCTCGATCACGGCGCCGACTGCATCCACTGACCTCGGATCCACGGCAAACACCGTCGACGGTGGGACCATCAGCGGCTCTCTGGGCGAGGTTCAGGTGCTGGACGCGCGCAACGCCGACGCGGGCAGTGCCTGGGTCGCCTCCGTCATCTCCACGGCTTTCACGCCGACAGGGGCGGGAACGGCGATTGCCGCAAGCGCTGTCGGCTACTCCACCGGGACGATCGCCAAATTTGGCACTGCGACCTACATGGCAAATGATCCGGCGGACCTCACCGGCGTCGTGGCTGCGGTCACCGCGTCCGGGATCACCGGTGACAACTCGGCGACCTGGGACCCGACCATCACCGTGACCATCGCCGGAGGCACTGTGTCCGGCGCCTACACTGCGGCGATCACCCACTCCGTTGCGTAGCTAGGTGCCATTCGTCGTCCGGGCCCTCTCGGGCCTGGCGAGACACGTCCAGGAGCGTCGACCGTGACACATCGGGTCACCCAGTTCGCGCGAGGTGTCCTGGCCGCCCTCGTCATCACCGGTGTGACGACACTCCCCACCGGTGCGTCCGCAGCGGCATCGGGCCCGGCCTATCGAGCGACGGACAATGGCAGCATCGGGATTCGCCTTGTCGACGTCCCGGCCAGCGCGGGCAACGACCCTCGAGCGCGGCTCTACATCGTGGACCACCTCGCCCCGGGAACGATCATCCACCGCCGGGTCGAGGTCACCAACACCACGGCCTCAACCGCGCACATCCTGCTGTATGCCGCCGCCGCCACCATCGCGGACGGCTCCTTCCTGGGCGCTGCCGGACACACCCCCAACGACCTGTCCACCTGGACATCCGTGAGCCCAGGTGCACCCGATGTCCCCGCCGGCGGGCACATCACCGCCACCGTGACGATCGCCCTTCCGCACGACGCGGCCCCTGGAGAGCAGTACGGCGTGGTCTGGGCTGAAGCACGCTCGGGTCCCATCGCCGGCGGCGGCGTCGTCCAGGTCAACCGCGTCGGCATCCGCCTCTACGTCTCGGTAGGTCCTGGCGGCCCGCCTGCTGCCGACTTCACGATCGTCTCGCTGACCGCCGAACGTGCAGCCGACGGCCGGCCGACGGTCGAGGCGAGCGTCCACAACACCGGCGGCAGGGCCCTTGACCTGAACGGGTCCCTCGGGCTCTCGGCCGGCCCCGGTGGTCTCAGCGCAGGCCCGTTCCCGGCCTCGCTCGGCACGACCCTTGCGATCGGCGAGACAGAGCCGGTCACGATCACGCTGGACAAGCAGCTGCCCGCAGGCCCGTGGGACGCGCAGATCACCCTGCGAAGCGGACTGCTCGAACGCATCGCAGAGGCCACCATCACCTTCCCCGCCGCCGGGGCAGCGCCCTCGGTCATCGCGTCGTCCACCCGACCCGGATGGCTGGACCCCGCCATCGTCGGCTCCGAGCTCCTGCTGCTGCTGGTCATCCTCGCCCTGCTCGTCGTGCTCTGGCGGCGTCGGCGCGTCGAGGAAGAGCCGCCGGCGAACAACACGAACGACGACATCCCCGACGACGACATCCCCGACGGCGACATCCCCGACGGGGACGGTCCTCAGAGCAACGACCCCGGTCGCCACATCCGAACGGGCCCCTCGGGTCGAAGAACGTAGGCAGCCGGGCAGGTGTCCCTGTCCTGCGCATACCGGAGACCGCCCACCGTCCAGGCCGGCGGGCCGTGGCTGGGTGCTCGCGCTGATCGTCTCCCGTCCGTCGGGACTCAGCAGGAGTGTCAGCGACGCCGCTGCGACTCCGACGGCCGTTTGCAGGCAGGACACCAGGGCGGGGACGTTGTGCCCGACCGCCCATGCCGATGTCGCCAGATCCGACGATCCTGGGGTCGGGCGGGTCGGGAGAAGGTAAGGTCGGGCACCGTACGTGGCAGGTCCGTGCCGCGGACAAACGAGCGATCATGGGGAATCGACGAATGGCTGGGGCGGAGCAAGGGACCGGGTTGGCCCGGCCTGGGGTGCGCGGTCTGCGGGGCAGAGGCACCGTTCTCGTCCTCGCCCTCGTGACCGGCCTTGCCGGGGCGTCCGTGCTCACGAGCTCGGCCTCCGGCGACGCCTCGACCGCCACGAGCGGCGGGACGATGAGTGCCACCGTCGCCGCCCCCACGCGGCTGACCCCCGTGGCTGTCGGCGGCACGTTCGGCCCCCTGGGCGGGGTCACCCTCTCATCCTCGCCCGACACCTCGTGGTGGGGCACCAACGGCCGCGTCATGGACATGGAGACGATCGGCAGCAGGGTCTACCTCGGCGGTGCGTTCGACTACATCGGTCCGAACACCGGCCATGGGTCCCGGGTGCTGGGCTCCACGGGTGCCTTGCAGCCCGGCAACCAGGTCGTGACCGGCGACGTCCGCGCCGCCGTCCCCGACGGGTCGGGCGGGTGGTTCGTCGGCGGTGACTTCCAGCGGATCGGATCAACCTACCCGCCCTCCCTCGCCCACATCCTCTCCAACGGCATGCTGGCGGACTGGAAGCCCGTCCCCAAGGGCAACGTCTACGCCCTGGCCCGGGTCGGCGGCGATCTCCTCGTCGGCGGCGACTTCACCGAGATCGGTGGCGCGGCAGCGACACACCTCGCGAAGCTCGACACGAGCACCGGCTTGCAGGTGACCGGCTGGACCGCGCCGGCGACCGACGGGACCGTTCAGGCGCTCGCCGCCTCGGGGGACCGGGTCTTCGTCGGCGGCTCGTTCACGACGGTGGGTGGCGCCGCGCGCCGTGGCCTCGTGGCGCTCTCGTTCGCGACCGGCGCCGTCGACGCGACCTTCACCGGGGCGGCGACCGGCACCGTCCATGCCCTGGCCGCCGATGCCACCAGCGGCCGGATCTTCGCCGGCGGCGGCTTCCTCGCCGTCACCCTCGGCTCCGCCTCGTTCACCCGGGGACGGATCGCCGCGTTCTCGCTCACCGGCAACGCACTGACGAGCTTCGACCCCACCATCCCCGACGGGACCGTCTACGCCCTCGACGCCGACGGCGCAGGGTCCTTGTGGGCCGGCGGGTCCTTCACCAAGGTCGGCGGCGCGACCCACGTCGCCGTGGCGAAGATGACGACCGACGGGGTCGTCGACGGGTTCGACGCCCGGATCACGGGGTGCCACGGCACCCATGGCACCAACAACACATATGGCTTCTACCCCTGCACGCCCGCCGTCATGACGATCGACGTCAGCGGCGCAACGGCATACCTCGGGGGCCTGTTCAGCAACGCCGGGGGCCAGGTTCGGCACAACGCCGCCGCGTTCGCCACCTCCTCGGGCACGCTGACCTCGTGGGACCCGCGGCCCGGCAACCTGGTGCTGGCCACGGCGAGCAGCGGCGGCGATGTGTACGTCGGTGGCGAGCTCACCAGCGTCGGCGGGCTGCTCCGGACCGGGCTGGCGGCTCTCGACGCCTCGACGGGCGCTGGTGTGGCGGGCTTCAGCGCCGACACCAACGAGGCCGTCGTGACCCTGCTGCCCGCCTCGGGTGGGACCCGGCTGCTCGTCGGAGGGTCCTTCACCCAGGTCCAGGGCCAGACCCGCAACCACCTCGCGGCCATCACCGTCGCCACCGGGGTGCTCGACGCGGCCTTCCACCCGAGCTTCAACGACGCCGTCCTCGATATGGACCTCAGCGGCAGCCTGCTCTACGTCGGCGGGCAGTTCACGACGGTGAGCGGGGTCTCACACCCCCACGTCGTCAAGATCAACGCCACCTCGGGCGGGATCTACACCTACTGGGCGACCACCACCACCGGCCTCGACGGCCCGCTGACCGTCGGTGGCGAGGTGCAGGGTATCCAGGTGGCACCGGACGCCTCCAAGGTCTACATCGCCGGGCCGTTCACCGCGGTCCGCGGTCACCCGGTCGCCGGCGGCATCGCCGTCGTGACCGGCCTCTCCGGCGCGCTCGTCTCCCACCAGCTGGGCGGCGTGACGGGCTGTGCCAGGAAGAGCGGCGCCTGGGTCAACCGGCTCTACCTCAGCGATGACGGCAAGCGGCTCTACGGCGGCGGGTACTGCCCCGACAACATCTACCAATGGGACGCCGTCGACCTGTCAGCGCACAAGGCCAACGGCCTGAACTGGGTCACCGTGTGCAACGGTGGCATGCAGGGACGGCTCGAGGTCAACGGCCACTTCTACTACGGCTCCCACGGCGGCGACCGGGGCAGTGGCGGCTGGTGCGACCGCGCCCCGGGACTGCCGAGGGTCTCCCAGCAGCGATTCTTCGCCTTCCGGTCCTCCGACGGCATGCTCGACCCGTTCGCGCCCCAGTTCGACACAGCCATGGGCATCTGGTCGTTCGCCGTGGTGCCGGGCAGGGGCCTGCTCGTCGGTGGTGACTTCACCTTCGCCGGCGACTCGCAGACCGTCGCCCGGGGAGTCGCGCTCTTCCCCGGTACCCCCTAGGCAGGCGGCCTCACCGACTGAGTGCGGGTGCGCCGCTCGGACGCGCTCGGCTGCGCTGTACATTGCCGAGAAGCCGAGCACCGAGGTGGCGTTGCAGCCCATCCGGGCGTGCGGCACACGCCGTCCAACACCCACCCACCCACCCACCCGTCCACCCACCCACCCAGAGGAGCAGGTCCCATGCGCATCGCCGTCACCGGAGGGTCCGGGAAGCTCGGCCGCCACGTCGTCCGCCACCTGGTCGGGCTCGGCCACGACGTCGTCAACCTGGACGCCGTGGGGGAGCGGTTCACCGAGTGGCTGGCGGTCGACCTCACCGACTACGGGCAGGTCGTCGACGCCCTCGGCGGCGTGCACGGCGAGCAGCCGCCGGCGGAGGCCGTCGTCCACCTCGGGGCGATCCCCGCGCCCGGCCTGCACTCGGACGTCGCGACCTTCCACAACAACATCCGGGCGACGTTCAACGTCTTCCACGGTGCGATCCGCACCGGGATCCGCACGATCGTCTCCGCGTCGAGCGAGACCGTGCTGGGTCTGCCGTTCGACACGCCCCCGCCGTACATCCCCGTGGACGAGGAGTATGCCGCGCGCCCCGAGTCGGTCTACTCCCTCGTCAAGCACCTCG
>CAYYCE010000123.1:0-7761 GCA_964469635.1 uncultured Kineosporiaceae bacterium | reverse complement strand
ACAGGGTGTCCGAGGGGGGACTTGAACCCCCATGCCCCGAAGGGCACTAGCACCTCAAGCTAGCGCGTCTGCCAATTCCGCCACCCGGACAAGGATCACCGCCGAACACCGCCGACGATGACCGCGGTCGGCGCCCAGGGCGCAGATGAGAGTAGCACGCGGCCCACCTGGGTCCCGAACGGTGCAAGGGCCGATAGCGTGACACCGATCGCCCCGGGCGACGCCGGTCCCCGAAGGAGGCCCCGATGAGCCAGAACACCCCCGCCCAGGGCAGCCTGGACGCGGTCGTGCGCGCCGAGGACGAGGTCGTCGACCTGTGCCGGGACCTGATCCGGATCGACTCGTCCAACTACGGCGACGGTTCTGGCCCCGGTGAGCGCAAGGCGGCCGAGTACGTCGCGGAGCGGCTCGGCGAGGTCGGTCTGGGGGCCAGGATCGTGGAGTCCGCGCCGGGCCGCGCCAGCGTCGTCGCCCGGCTCGCCGGGGCCGATCCCAGCCGGCCCGCCCTGCTGCTGCACGGCCATCTCGACGTCGTCCCCGCCCAGGCGGCGGACTGGCAGGTCCACCCGTTCTCGGCCGAGGTCCGCGACGGGTGCATCTGGGGGCGCGGTGCCGTGGACATGAAGGACATGGACGCGATGATCCTGGCGGTGGTGCGGGAACTGGTTCGCACCGGCACCGCGCCGCCGCGCGACCTGGTGCTCGCCTTCCCCGCCGACGAGGAGGCGGGCGGCGAGTACGGAGCGGGCCACCTGGTGGCCGAGCACGCCGAGGAGTTCGAGGGGGTCAGCGAGGCGGTCAGCGAGGTCGGCGGCTTCTCAGTGGACCTGGCGGGCCGTCGGGCGTACCTGTTGCAGACCGCGGAGAAGGGCATCGCCTGGCTGAGGCTGGTGGCCCACGGCCGTGCCGGGCACGGGTCTCAGATCAACACCGACAACGCCGTGACCCGGCTCGCGGCGGCCGTGGCCAGGATCGGTGCCCACCCCTGGCCGATCGAGGTCACCCCTACCGTGCGGGCCTTCCTCGAGGGGGTCCAGGAGATCACCGGGACCCGGTTGCCGATCGACGACCCCGACGCCCTCGTCGCCGCGCTCGGATCGGCCTCCCGCTGGGTCGGGGCCGTGCTGCAGGACACCGCCAACCCGACCGTGCTGCAGGCCGGCTACAAGCAGAACGTGATCCCAGGGACGGCGTCCGCCCTGCTCGACTGCCGGTTCCTGCCGGGGCGCCGTGCCGAGGACCTCATCGAGACCATCCGCACCCTCGCCGGCGCCGGTGTGGACGTCGAGACCGTCACCTCGGCGATCTCGCTCGAGGTGCCGTTCGAGGGCCGACTGGTGGATGCCATGACGGCCGCGCTGGGCGAGGCCGATCCAGGCTGCGCCGTCCTGCCGTACTGCCTGTCGGGGGGGACCGACAACAAGAGCTTCGCCGCGCTCGGGATCACCGGCTACGGGTTCGCCCCGTTGCGGCTGCCGACCGAGCTCGACTTCGCCGGCATGTTCCACGGCGTGGACGAGCGGGTGCCGGTGGACTCCCTGTTGTTCGGCACCCAGGTGCTACGCAGGTTCCTGGAGCTGGCCTGACCCTCCCCGGTCACCGCGTGGCCACCCTGCGCGACATCTGGGGTTAGAGTGATGGGGGTCGCCGTCGCCCCGGTCCTACTTCTTCCTCCTCCGGTGGAGACATGGCAACCAACCAGACCCCCTTCCCGGCGCGCGTCATCGGTGTCGGAACCGCCAATTCCCCGCATTCCTATTCCCAGAACGAGATCCTGGACTACTTCGGGGTGACCGACGACCGCGTGCGGCGGCTCTTCCTCAACGGCGCCATCGAACGCCGCAGCCTGTGCCTCCCGCCGCGCGGACCGGACGGCCTCCCCCGGGTCGAGACCCAGGGCGAACTGCTCGCCAAGCACCGCGACTGCGCCCTCGACATGGCGGACCGGGCGGTCCGCGCATGCCTGGACGACGCCGATGAGGGCATCGAGGACGTCCGGTACCTGGCGGTCGTGACGAGCACCGGCTTCCTCTGTCCGGGGCTCAGCGCCCTGCTGATCCCCCGGCTGGGGCTGTCGCCGCGGACCGTCCGGATCGACGTCGTCGGCATGGGCTGCAACGCGGGGTTGAACGGCCTGGCCGCGGCCACCTCGTGGGCCGGCGCCCATCCCGGCGAGCTCGCGGTGCTGGTGTGCGCCGAGGCATGCTCGGCCGCCTACGTCGTCGACGGCACCATGCCCAGCTGGGTGGTCAACAGCCTGTTCGGGGACGGCGGGGCGGCCGTCGCGGTGCGGGCCGCGGACCCGCCGGCGCCGGGTGGGCCGGCGTCGGGTGGGCCGGCCGTGCTGGCCCAGGCCGCGGTGATGGTCCCCGACACCCTGGACGCCATGCACTTCGAGTGGGACGAGCCGCTGGGCAAGTTCAGCTTCTTCCTCGAGCGGTCGGTGCCCGACGTCATCGGCGCACAGTCCGAGGCCGTGGTCGACGGGCTGCTCAAGGACGCGGGCCTCTGCCGGGCCGACGTCGCGCACTGGGTCGTCCACGCCGGCGGCAAACGGGTCATCGAGGCGGTCCGCGACCGGCTGGGGCTGGGCGAGGACGACCTGCGGCACAGCGCCGGCGTGCTGCGCGACCACGGGAACCTCTCCAGCGGCTCGTTCCTGTTCTCCTACCAGCGACTGCTCCGGGAGCGCACGGTGCGCGAAGGGGACTACGGCGTGCTGATGACGATGGGCCCCGGGATCCAGATCGAGACCGCCCTGATCAGGTTCTGACCGCTCCCCTAGAGTCTTCTCCCATGAGCGCTGCCACCGCCGACGACCCCGCGGAGTACGCGGGCGGGGCACCGGACCGTGGGACCGCCGATCTCCTGCTGGCGCTGCGATCCAGCATCGACAATCTCGACGCCGCGATCGTCCACCTGCTCGCCGAGCGGTTCAAATGCACCCAGAAGGTGGGTGAGCTCAAGGCCCAGCACGGCATGCCCGCCTCGGACCCGGGCCGGGAGGCCCGTCAGATCGACCGGCTGCGGCGGCTGGCCCGGGATGCCGACCTGGACCCCGTCTTCGCCGAGCGGTTCCTCAACTTCGTGGTGGCCGAGGTGATCCGGCACCACCGCGCGCAGGCCGGTCACCCGGAGGGCTGAACGGGTCCTCCGGGCGGCGCGGTCCGCGGAGTCGACTCTCCAGAGCCGCCACACAGCGTCGCGGCCTAGTCTGGCTGCGTGACAGCGCATCGTGGCCGGGTGGCTCTCGGGATCGTCGTCCTGGCCCTCGCCTGGCCGCTGACGGGGTGTTCGCAGAACCGGGAGGTGTTCGTCGAACCCACCCCGGCGACCTCGAGCGCCGCATCCGCCGCATCCGCCGCATCCGCCGCGACGACCTTGACGACCCGGCGCACGGACGTGGCGTACGTGGACGACGGCAACCCCGCGCACACCCTGAACCTGAACCTGCCGGATCCACCCGAGGAGGCCCCCTATCCCCTGGTGATGTTCATCCACGGCGGGGGGTGGTCCGCAGGCGACAAGGCCGCGCTGGACACCGACACCGAGATGGAACTGCCCGCCTATCGGGACTATCTGCTGCGCAACGGGTTCGCGGTGGCCAGCCTGAACTACCGGCTCAGCGCCGAGGCGACGTTCCCCGCTCCGCTGTTCGACGTCGCGGCGGCCACCCGCTACCTGCGCGCCCACGCGGCGGAGCTGGGGCTGGACCCGGAGCGCTTCGCCGACGCGGGCGAGTCCGCCGGCGGCCAGCTGGCCATGCTGGCGGCGGTGACCGCCGGCGAGAGCGACCTCGAGGGTGACCTGGGCACCACGGGGGTCTCGAGCGCCGTGCAGGCGGTCGTCAGCTACTACGGCCTGTCCGATCTGCGCACCGGGACGCAGGACCGGGTGACCGCCGGGTGCGGGACGGGCAGCGAGAGCAGCGGCGACCCCAGCAGCGAGGGCGCCATGCTGGGGGCCGAACCCACCACGCCGCAGGGCGCGGAATTGGCGGCCCAGGCCTCCCCCGTCACCCACGTCGACGGCGGCGACCCGCCGATGCTCCTGTTCGCGGGCTCACAGGACTGCACCGCTCCGGTGCCTCAGTCGCAGCGGATGAAGAAGGCCCTGGAGGCCGCCGGGGTGCCGGCCGAGCTCACCGTGATCGACTCGGGTCACGCCACGGCGGCGTACTACACGACGCCCGCCCTGCGTCAGCAGGTGCTCGATTTCCTGGACCGTCAGCTCCGTCTGTGACCGGGCCCCTCACCGTGTGTGCTAGACACGCCACGTGGGGAACGACCCGGCGGGGCACGACGCGGTCCACGAGGCCCTGCGCGCCGCCGACGACCTGCTCGCCCGCCGGCTGGAGCCCAAGTGGGACCGACTGTCCTGGACCACGTTGCGCCCGCTGATCTCCTCCATCAACCAGGTACTGATCGCGGCGTCCCCGGACCTGATCCCCCACCTGCGCCGGTACTGGGCCGAGAAGGTCGAGCCGGTGCCGGCCCGGCGGATCGTGGACCGCTCCGAGGCCGACTGCTTCGTGTTCCTGGGCGACACCGGCGAGCAGGACCGCTCGCAGTACATCGTGGTCCCCGCGTTGCGCGAGGTCGTCGAGCGGGAGCGACCCGACTTCGGTTTCGTGGGCAGCGACGTCATCTATCCCTCGGGTGACGTCAACGACTACGTGCACGGCTTCTACCTGCCCTACGGCCCGACGCCCGGCCCCACGTCCCACCCGACCGATCCCGGGACCGGATCGGCCCTGTCGCGGCTGCCCTTCTTCGCGATCCCGGGAAACCACGACTGGCACGACGGCCTCAGCGGGTTCATGCAGCACCTCTGCGGTACCGACGCGCTGGAGGCCGCCCAGTTGGGCTGGCCCACCGAACCGCTCGGCCACGGCGGCGGGCAATGGGTCGAGGCGGCTCGGCGGATGCTGCTTCGCCGCCCGGCCCGCTTCCGCCCCCGACCGCTGTGGCGTGGGGACGGCGATGAGCCGTACACCCGCCCGATGGACCTGGACGGCTTCCGGGCGCTGCGCGGGCCGAGGACGGGTCAGCCGGGGTCCTACTTCGCCATCCGGATGCGGGAGGTGCTGCTGGTCGCCATCGACACCGGCGTCGGGCGCGGCAGCGGCGACTCGGCCATCGACGCCCGTCAGGGTCGGTGGCTGGAGCAGGTGTCGGCGCTTCCCGGTCCCAAGGTGCTGCTGACCGGCAACCCGCTCCTGGTCAACGCCGAGTTCACCGAGTGCCGGATCGACGAGCCGTTGCCGGGCCGCGGCGACGACCGTCCGGGCTTCGCCACGGTGAACCAACTCGTGGACGACCCGGCGCACCGGTACGTGGCCGTGATCGGCGGGGACATCCACAACTTCCAGCACTACGTGGCGGCCGCGCCGCCCGGCCCCTCGGTGTCGACCCGCGTCGTCCACCACATCACCAGCGGCGGCGGCGGCGCCTACATGAGCGCCACCCACCCGATCCGGGTGGTGCAGCAGATCAGGCGGCAGGTCGAGCGGGCCCGACAGCAGGAGCAGGCCCCCGATGTACCGCCCACCACGACCAGGCCCCATGACCAGCCGGTCCCCCACAGCCTGGCCCCCACACCGGTGGAGTCGCTGCAGCACTACGCCCGGTTGTTGCTGCCGCGGCTGTGGCGGCTCGAGCGGACGATCCTGGCCGCCCTCGTCGGCCTGGCCGCCGGTGCCTGGGCGGGGCCGCTGGGCATCCCGCTGCCCCCGCCCGCCGACCGCGGCCCGCTGCTGGCATGGCTCGTCGGGGCGCTGGCGGCCGCCGTGCTGGTGCGGGTGCGGCTGCCGACCCGGTGGGTGCAGCGGCCGGGTCCGGTGACCGTGGCGTACCGGTTGGCGCTGCTGGTCTGGTCGGCCGCCGCGGGAGCGGCCCTGACGGTGGCGGTGAGCTGGCTCGACCCTCGGTACGGCATGCGGCACCTCGGCGGTTGGGCCGCGCTGACCGCCGGCGGCGCCGTGGTGGCCTGGGCCGTCCGGCGCACCGGCTGGTGGCGGCCCCCGGTCGCTCCCGGCGAAAGGGTCGAACCCGTCGTGATCGGACTCGGGGCCCTGGCCTGGGCCGTCGCCGTCGTCTCGGCCCGGTGGCTGGGCGATCTGGCGCTGCGGGGCGCCGACCTGCCGCCCGAGGTGGCGGGGCTGCCGCGGGCCTGGCTGCCCGCCGTCCCGGCCGCGGTGGTCGTGGCGGTGGGACTGATCGGCGTACTCGGCTTCATCCTGTTGCGCCCGTCGACGCCGGTGCGACTCGCGGCCGCTCGGGAGCATCCCTCGACCGAGGCCCGGGCCTGGGGCCGCTGGGCTCCCCCGGCCGCCTATCTGGTGCAGATCCTCGCCGCGGTGGGGATCGCGACGTTCACGCTCTACCCGGAGTCCCCGGCACGGCCCTGGGCCGTGGTCTGTGGCCTGCTGGCGTTCCCGATCACCCCGGCCCTCGGGCTGGTGGTCGCCGTCCTCGGCCTCCGGCTCGCCTGCACGATCGACGGCGAGCACTGGCGGCGGCGCTGGGGCGAGTGGGGTCGTTGGGGCCCGCCCGGCATCGGCGTGGCCGTGCTGATCCTGGTGGTGGCACAGCTCGCCGTCAGTCGCGGGTCGGCCACGCCGGTCCGCGGTGCGTTGCTGGTCGTCGCGGGCCTCGCGGCGGCGGTCGCCGCGATCCTCGCGCAGGTCTGGCGTCGCGCCCGGGACACCGCCGTCCTCGGCGGCGTCCTCGCCGCCGTCGTGCTCGCGGGCAGCATGCTGGGCCTCGCCCGGGTGTTGGACGGCGCCGCGCTGCTGTCGGTCTACCGGGTGCAGCTCGGCACCCAGCTCACGATCGTCACCGTCCTGCTGATGACTTTCGTGGTCGACGCCCTGCGCCGCAGGAACGCGGGCCGGCATGGGTACGGAGTCCCCTCCGCCCTCGCGTTCGCGGCTCTGGCCGGGGTGATCTGGCTGGCGGACCTGTGGCTCGGCTGGGTGGTGCGCTCAGCGGTCGCCTCGGTCGTCGTCATCGTCCTGGCTCTCATGACGTTGGTCATCGCGCACCTGACCTATCTGGGGGCCTACGTCCTGCTCGTCGACCCCTGGGCCCACCGGGACGGCGCGGAGCAGCTCACCGCGGAGCAGGCCCGGGAGTTCCTCGACTGGCGGGTCGACACCTCGCGGCGTTCCCCGCTGCCGGCCCTGCCCCAACGGCGCGCCAAGATCGTCTTCCCGCCGACCGACAACCCGAATGGGCCGATCCAGCGGAAGGTCTCGGAGATCTTCGACTCGGACGACCCACCCTTCTGGAAGAACTTCCTGGTGTTGCGGACCCGGCCCGGCAAGCTCGTCGTCGACGTCCACATCGTCCACGGGAGCGGCACCGTCGCCGAGGACGCCCGGGTGAAGCAGACCATCGTGATTCCGCTGATCAGCTCGTGACGTCCTTGCCGGCGAACCTGGCCCAGGCCGCCAACCAGAAGACCAGCGCGTAGGCGGCGTCGATCCCCGCCCCGTGCAGCACGTTGTCCCAGAAGATCGGGTCGCGCATCAGGTCCGCGTAGGCCAGCCACTGGTGCACGAGCAGCCACGGGTGCAGCCAGCCCAGCTGCGGTACGGCGTCCAGGATCCACGACAGGATCGTGAAGATCATTACCGCGATCGCCGCCGCGATGGGCTGCTCGGTCAGGGTCGAGACGAACAGGCCGACCGCGGCCAGTGCCGCCAGCGCCGCGGCCAGGTACAGGCACACCAGGACCACGCGCCATACCGCCTGGCCG
>CAYYCE010000122.1:7199-7772 GCA_964469635.1 uncultured Kineosporiaceae bacterium | reverse complement strand
GAGCCAGCGCACGCAATCCATCCAGGCACGGGCGCCGTGGGGCCGGCAACCTGCGGGTGTTCGGCAGCGTCGCTCGCGGGGAGGACGGGCCGGACAGCGACGTCGACCTGCTCGTCGACCTGGCCCCGGGTACCGGCCTGGTGGGCCTGTCCGCCTTGGAGCGTGAGCTGGCCGAGATCCTGCACGCCAAGGTAGACCTGTCCCCGGCCGCCAGCCTCAAGCCGCGGGTGCGCCCCCGCGCCGAGCAGGACGCCATCGCCCTGTGAGCCGTCACGACGCGGAGCGGTTCGCCGACATCCTCGACGCCGTCGAGGCCATCCGGGCACACCTGCGGCGGGGTGACCTGACCGACGGACTGGTCTATGACGCGGTCCGGGTGCGCCTCATCGAGATCGGCGAGGCCGTCAAGACGCTGCCGCCACCGTGGCCAACGACCTGCCGCCGCTCGAGGCCGCAGTGCGCCGGCTGCTAGGCCATGCCGAGCCGGACCAGCACGACTGAAGCCAGCGGCTTCCGTTGGTTCGCGGCCGAGCCGTTCGGTGACTGCACCGACGACGGCCGGTCGGCCCTCGT
>CAYYCE010000122.1:6532-7189 GCA_964469635.1 uncultured Kineosporiaceae bacterium | reverse complement strand
GTCTACGTGTTTCACTGGACGGAGAGTCATGCGCCGTCGGGCCCCCGTTGAGCGCCACGGAAGCACGACCAAAAGGGAAGGCCTCATGGCCGACCACGAACGTGTTGTCGCACTCAGCGACCAGTTCATCCAGACCCATCGGGCGCTGCGCGCGAGTCTTGCCGCCACCCGCGACCGGCTGGCCGCCGGCATGGACGCCGCGTCGGAGGGCGCGGGAACCATGGACCTGCTGACCCACTGCCGCCCGGTCTGCGCGGCGCTGCACCGGCACGCCAGCAGCGAGGACACTCAGCTCACGCCTCGGCTTCGAGCCGCCGACCCGGGCCTGGCGTCCGTGCTCGACAACATGGTCCTGGACCACGTTCTCGTTCGCTCGCTGGTGGAACGGATCAACGCGTTGAGCATGCGGGGCTCCGACGCAGACCCGGCCAAGGTCGTCCGCGAGTTCGACAGACTGGCGGTCATCCTCGGGGCGCACATGGACTACGAGGAACGCCGGATCGGCGCCGCCATCGACGCGCTCGGCCACGGCACGTGGACGAAGGACGTGCTGGCCGGGCCCGAGGCGACAGAGGACGTGGTGGGCGTCGCCCGCTGACGTCCTCGGCCACAGCGGCGCCGACCTACGAAGCCGCCGGTTGAGCTGACGCGGTGAAC
>CAYYCE010000122.1:1700-6522 GCA_964469635.1 uncultured Kineosporiaceae bacterium | reverse complement strand
GCGGACGGCATCGCGGACGAAGTCGATCCCTAGCCGTGGTCCCGCGTGGTCGATGCACTCATGGGGACTCGCTGCGCTTACCGATCTTCCCGGCGTCGTTCACGCAGACCCATCTCGGCGGGGCCGTACACTTCCCCCTCGACCCGGGGAACGTAGTTCCCGCACTCCGTGCAGCGCCACGCGTTGTCGAACTCCCGGTACGAATGGCCGTGCTCGGCGCACGCACTGTCGATCTGGTGACCGCGCGCCTCGGCCAGGGCCTTGGCTCGGCCCCTGTCCCGGCTCTTGGCTCGGCTCTTGGCTCGGGCTTTGGTGACCGCGATGAATGTGCCGACGCCGATCAGTGCGACCACGGTCGCGATGAGGACCCAGAAGCTGATGGAGGACATAACGGCTCCAGACGTCCTTTCCGCAAGGTAACCAAGGAAAGGTCAGGCCCTACTGAAACAACAGTATCCCCCCGGGGGATACCCACTCCCTCACCACCGATCGGTAGGCGGCGTTGCAGACAGGCGAGCCCGGCCGGGCCGCCACTTCTACGCCTACTCATGGGCTCTGGGCGCCGTGAGCCTCATCACAAGGAGAACGCGGTACCGCACCGTCCAGGCCCCTGGAAACGGCCTCGCGCCTGATCGTGGGTCACGCCCGGCCGGGGAGGTCCTGCGGTTGTGGCGGGTGTACGGGCCACCGTGAGCGGCCCCACCGATGTCCGGGAACGGGCACCCCGTCCGCGTTCGCGGCGTACCGTGCTATCCAGGCATTCGGTGCTAACCAGAAGGACGGCACTGAATGGGCCGAGCGCATGAGCGTGGTCACCACCACCGCCGGTGGAGCCGCCTCTCTCCTCGCCCGGCCCGCGTCAAACCCCGAAACTCTCGCCCCGAGTGGACCAGACCCAGGGGCCGGTCAGCGTGATTTTCGCCGAGTAACCGGTGATTTCGATGCGTAGCATCAATGGTGCAGGACGAGAGGGACGAGGCCGTGAGTACGTCGACCGAGGTGCCAGCCGGCGGCGAGGGGGCGGTCTCCGGCACCTCTGGCGACAGCCTCGAGGCGACGGCACCCGGCTCCACGTCCCGCGGCGAGGCGACCGTCATCCACCCCGACCCCCAGAGCACGCCGGTACCTGCCTCCGCCACCGGACTCGAGCCGGACGGCGGCATGGTCGGCTCCCTGGTCGGCACCGACCTCACCCACCGGGTGGAGGTCGAGGAGCAACTCCGCATGACGATGGAGTACGCCCCGATCGGCATGGCTCTGGAGTCGCCCGAGGGTCGCCTGCTCCTCGTGAACCCGGCGCTGTGCCGGATGCTGGGCCGCGACGCCGAGACGCTTCAGTCCATGAGGTGGCAGGAGCTGACGCACCCGGACGACGTGGACGCGGCCAAGGACGAGCTCGCGGACCTGATGGCCGGCAGAACCACGACGTTCACGGTGCGGAAGCGTTATCTGAAGCCTGATGGCTCCGTGGTGTGGGGTGCGCTGTCGGCGGCCTGCCTCCGCCATGACGACGGGTCCGTGCAGAACGTCATCGCGCAGATCGTGGACGTCACCGAGCAGGTCCGAGCCACCCAGGAGCTGCAGCAGGCCGCCCGGTACTCCCGCAGCCTGTTCGATGCAGCGCTGGACCCGATGGTCACGATCGATAGCGACGGCAGGATCACCGACGCCAACCAGGCCATGGTCACGGCCGCGGGGCTCGCCCGTGAGCAGCTCCTCGGGACCTCCTTCTCGGACTGCTTCACCGAACCCGAGAAGGCTCGAGACGTCTATCGCGATGTGTTGGAGAACGGACCCATCACGAACTACCCGCTGACCCTGCGCCACGCCGGCGATGACGACACCGTGATCGACGTTCTGTACAACACCTCGGTATACCGCGACGCTCACGGTCACGTGCTCGGGGTACTCGCCACAGCCCGCGACATGACCGAGCACAACAGGGCAACCGAGATCGCCAGGAGCCTGCTCGCGGCGGAGGACCTGGTCCGAAAGGTGATGGCGTCCACGTCCATGGGCATCGCCCTGACCGATCCGGATGGTCGGTTCCGGGTCGTCAACCCCTCCCTGTGCGACCTCCTCGGATACGACGAAGCGTGGTTGCTCGCTCACCGGCTCCATGACGTGGTCCACCCCGGCGACCTGCCTGACGTGATGGACGAGAGCGCCTTCAGCTTCGCCGGATCGCTCAAAGCCCCGGCCGCGGTACTACGCCTCGTGCGTGCTGACGCCGAAACGTTCTGGGCCCGTTGGGTGATGGTCCTGATCCACCACGCGGACGGCGACTCGGACCTGGTCATGGTGCAGGTGGAGGACATCACCGCGGAGCACAACGCTCAGGAGGCGCTGGCCTACCAGGCGTTCCACGACCCGCTGACCGGGCTGCACAACCGGGCCTGGGTCCTGGACGTTCTCAGGGCGGATCTTCTGGCCGCGCAGCGACGGGACACCTCGGTGGCGGCACTGTTCGTTGACCTGGACAACTTCAAGATCGTCAACGACTCCCTCGGCCATGCGGCGGGCGACGAGGTGCTGACCGCCGTCGCGAAGAGGATTCGGGGCGTGTTGCGCCCCGGCGACCGGGTCGGACGGTTCGGTGGGGACGAGTTCGTCGTCGTGCTCCAAGACGTGGCGGGTCGTCCGGACGTCGAGCGGTTCGCTCGACGGCTGTCCGCCGCGATCGCCGCGGATCTGCAGGTGCGAGGCCACCGGATCGTGCCGACCGCCTCCATCGGTATCGCCCTGTCGACCTCCGTCTCGACCCCTGAGAGCATGCTGCGTGACACGGACTCCGCGATGTTCGGCGCCAAGGCCGCCGGCAGGGCCCGCTGGGAGTTCTTCGACGACTCGACGCACACCCAGGCCGTGGCCCGCCTCACCGTCGAGGACCAGCTGAGAGACGCGATCCACCGCCGCGAGTTCGTGTTGTCCTACCAACCCATCGTTGCCCTGGACGACTATCACGTCGTCGGACACGAGGCGCTGGTGCGTTGGGCGCACCCCACCCGGGGGCTGCTCGAGCCCGGGGCCTTCCTGGACGTCGCTGAGGACTCCGGGCTCATCACGTCGATCGGCGCACAGGTCCTGGACCAGGCCTGCGCGATGCTCGCCGCGCGCCCGGAGCTGCCCGGCACGATGAGCGTCAATGTGTCGGCCGTCCAGCTCGCCGAAACCGACTGGCTCGCCACCGTCACCGACGCCTTCAAGAAGCACCAGGTGGACCCCAACCGGATCGTGATCGAGGTCACCGAGACCGCTGCCCTCAGCCTGACAGCCTCTGCGCTGGGCGCCCTGAAGTCCCTGCGCAGGCTTGGCGTCGGCATCCACCTGGACGACTTCGGCACCGGGTACTCCTCGATGTCCGTGCTGCGGGACCTGCCGGTGACCGGGCTCAAGCTCGACCTCCGCTTCGTGCGAGACCTCGCCCGCGACAACGGCAAGCTCATAGCGCTGGTTCACGGCCTGGGTGGACTGGTCAACGGAATGCACCTGACCGGCATCGCGGAGGGCATCGAGACCCGGGCGCAGGCCCGTATGCTGCGCACGCTCGGGTGGGAGTGCGGACAGGGCTACTACTTCGGCAGGCCGGCGGCCCTGCCGATCGGTGACCACGCCACCAGCGGCGACCTCGTCACCGGATCGTCAACAGCAGCGCCGTTCACGATCGGCGACGCGTACCGGATCGCCGAGCACGCCCACGCCGCACAGGTCGACCAGGGCGGCGCACCGTACCTCCAGCACGTGCTGCGCGTCGAACGGCTCGTCGCCGTCGTCGGCGGCACCCTGGCCGAACGGATCGCCGCCATGCTGCACGACACGGTCGAGGACAGCGACCTGACCCTGGACGACCTGCGCCGCCTCGGGGTCCCGGACGAGTCCCTCGACATCGTCGACGCGGTGACCCGCCGACCCGACCCGTCCCTGCCGTCCGGGGTGGAGCCCTACCAGGACGGCCTGATCGCCCGGGCCGCCGCTCACGACGGTGCCCGCCTGGTCAAGGTCATGGACAACGCCCACAACAGCCTGCCGCGCCGCGCACTCGGTCCAACCGACCTCGGCACCCGGTACCCGCTGGCCCGGGCGCACCTGCTCACCGTCGAGGCCGCCCGCCGCGCGGGCGGCGGCCCGACCCGCGACTTCCCGACCGACCCGGACAGGTTCCTCACGCACATGACCGCCATCGACGCCAGGCTCGGGCCGGAGACCGTCACCCCACCGACGCAGTGAGGGCGGCCCCGGCAGCCGTGCTCAGCGCGCGCGGGTCCCGCGCCGCCGGTCGCGGTCGCGGCGGATGGCCTGGCGCAGGGGAGGGACGACGACGCCCTCGCTCGCCATCCGAGCGCGGACCGCGCGGCGGGTGCGGAGGAAGCCGGTGAGCCCGACTGCCCAGATGAGGTACTGCACGGACAGCGCGATCCGGAAGCCGTGGAGGCTGTAGGCGGTCCCGTCGCCGGTCCCCTGACTGGTGAGGTCGAGGACGACGCCGACCAGGAGGATGGTGACCAGGGTGGCGACGAACCCGCCCACGTTGACGATGCCGGTGGCGGTGCCGAACCGGTTGGGAGGGTTGAAGGTTCGGGCGTAGTCGAAGCCGATCATCGAGCCGGGGCCGGCCACGGCCATGGTGAGGACGAGGATGAGCAGCAGCCAGGGCGGTGCCGGCCGCGGCAGGGCCAGGACGGCGGTCCAGCTCGCGATGACCGAGCCGACGATGCCCAGGACCAGCCAGGAGCGGCGCAGCGGGTGCCGGGCGACGAGCTCGCCGAGGACCGGTGCGGTCGCCATGCCGACCAGGACGAACACGGTGAGCAGGGCCCCGGCG
>CAYYCE010000122.1:0-1690 GCA_964469635.1 uncultured Kineosporiaceae bacterium | reverse complement strand
GTTGCCGGTTCAGGTACCAGAAGGCGGATCCGACGATCGCCGTGATCATGATCAACAGTCCGCCCAGCAGCGGCAGGTGGCCGTCATGGAACGACCACAACGTCCAGTGGAACACCACCCGGGTCCCATCGGGCCCGGTCCGGGCCGTGACCCCGGCGGCGTGCGGGGAGAGCCCCTCGCCGGAGGTGAGGAACGGGAACCCCCACAGCATCACGAACACCGCCCCGGGGAACATCGTGGTGAAGTGGGTCCACAGCCCCAGCCGGGTCCCGGGGTGGCGCCACGCGGAGACGAGGTCCCGGCGGACCTGGGCCATCGTGGGGGCGTCCTGGCCGGTGCGGTCGCCATCCGGGCTGTCGCGGACCAGGGCGAGGACGAGCAGCCCCGCCAGCAGGCTGAGCGAGGCGGCGGACAGGAAGGCCGGGGTCCAGCCCGGGCCGTGCAGGAGGGCCACGAGCGGGATGGCGCTGAGGACCTGGCCGGTCTGTCCGACGATGCCGGTCAGCTGGGTGACGAGGGGAACCCGCCGCGGCGGGAACCAGGCGGCCACGAGCCGCAGCACGCTGATGAAGGTCATCGCGTCGCCGGCGCCGACCAGGACGCGGGCCAGGAGGGCCGCCGGCATCGAGTGGGCCAGGGCGAGCGCGAGCTGGCCGAGGGCCATCAGCGCCGCCCCGCCGACCACGAGGACCCGGGGGCCGACCCGATCGACCATCACTCCGACGGGGACCTGCATGACGGCATACACGAGCAGCTGCACCACGGCGAAGGTCCCCAGCGCCGCGGCGGTGACCTGGAACCGGTCGGCCGCGGCCAGCCCCGAGACGCCGAGCGAGGTCCGCTGCAGCACCCCGACGGTGTATGCCGTGACGGCGACGCCCCAGACCAGCCAGGACCGCACCGAGATTCGCTCCACGTCAGCGCAGCCCCTGCCGGCCGGGCTCGCGCCGGGGGTGGGTCCTCATTCCGGCCTCCGCTCGTCCACCCGTCAGACCTGGGGCGCCAGCTCGACCGCCTGGCGCAGCGCCTCGAGCAGGCTCGCCTCCTCGGCGGTCCCGGTGCCGGCGATGTCGAACGCGGTTCCGTGGTCGACGCTCGTGCGGATCACGGGCAGTCCCACGGTGATGTTGACACCCTCCTCGATGCCCAGCGCCTTGACGGGCCCGTGGCCCTGGTCGTGGTACATCGCCACGACGAGGTCGAAGTCGCCTCGGCGTGCTCGGAAGAAGACGGTGTCTGCGGGCAGTGGCCCCAGGGCGTCGATCCCCTGCGCCCGCGCGCTCTCGACGGCCGGGACGATCTTCTCCTCCTCCTCGCCGTAGCCGAACAGGCCGTGTTCGCCGGCGTGCGGGTTGATGCCACAGACGGCGATCCGGGGGTGCTCCATTCCCATCTTGGTGAGCACGCCGTGACCTCGCTGGATCGTGCGCAGCACCAGACCTGGTTCGATCTTGCGGACCATGTCGACCAGGCCGATGTGTGTCGTGACGTGGATGACCCGCAGGCCGGGTGCGTTCAGCAGCATCGACACCTCCTCGGTGCCGGTGAGCCGGGCGAGCAGCTCGGTGTGTCCCGGGTAGGGGTGCCCCCCCGCGTGGAGCGCCTCCTTGTTCAGTGGCGCGGTGCAGATGGCGGCGACGCGGTCGGCGACGGCGAGCTCCACCGCCCGCTCGATGAAGCGGTATGCCGC
>CAYYCE010000121.1:0-7797 GCA_964469635.1 uncultured Kineosporiaceae bacterium | reverse complement strand
CGAGCGTGGTCAGGTCGGTGGCCACGTAGAAGATCGGGTCGCCGGCGGCGTCCGTGGAGGGAAGCGCCTGCGAATACTCGCCAGCCGAGTTGGTGATGACGGTGGTGACAGCGGATATCCCGACCGCCGTGGACTCGTCGAGGGCGGTCGGGGCTGCCATGCGGATACGGATGCCACGCCCGGCGCCAACGTCCCCCCCGTCAGGCTCTGCGAGGGTCCCAGCCAGCGTGAACGTTGCCACAGCGTGCTCCTTCGGTGATGAGTGGGTGAGTCAGCCACGGAACGCAATGACGATGCCGGTAGCGACCCCGGCCAGCGCGATGACCACAGACACGATCAGCCACACCAGAGTGTCCGTGGCCCTGCGAGACGTGAGCGACGACGCCGACCCCTCACCGACTCCAGCGCCTCGATCCATGCGGCCCTTCAGGTCTGCGATCTTGTCGTCCGTCGCGACCCCCTGCGCCGCCATGACCTCCTGCAACTGGCCCAGCAGCGTGGACATGGTGGCCTCCGACTTCTCGGCCGCTGCCGTGATCGCCCGCAGCCTGGCCGCGGTCAACTCCTTCTCGGCCTGCAGTTCCAACCGGGCAAGATCCGCCGCCGACGCCGCCTCGCGTTCAAGGTTCCGCAGCCGCAGCTTCGTGGCCTTGTCGACCGCGTCGAACCGCATCCCGATCTCGCGCCGCAGCACCTGGATCTCGCGCCGCAGCGTGGCCTCCATCGCGTCCTGCGCGATACGGGTCAGCTCGGTCGGGTCCGGGTTCGGCGTCGTGACGCGCTGCTGCTCCATCAGGTCAGGCGGGCGGAATGTTCTTGGTGGGCGTCACCTGCGACCGGACGAAGAAGCCGAGCAACGCAGCCACCACAGCCATGATGGTGCCTACCTGGTCGGTGGACAGGTTCAGACCGAACGAAACGCCGAGGGCGATGAGCGCGGACACGAGCGCGGTCACGAGGGCCGGCTCTCGCCGAATCCTGTCGAGCATGAGGGTCTCCTTAGAAGTGGTTGAGGTTCGACTGTCGGGCATCCCACCAGGCCGCGTCAGCGCCAGCACCCCACACCTGATGCATGTCGTCCACGCCCAACGCCAACTTGAACCGGACGCACCACAAACGCAACGCCCTGAGCGTGACAGGGCCGACGATGCCGTCCTGCGTCACCCCGAGGATGCCCTGCATGATGTGCCGCGAGAAGTAGCCGAGACGCTTCGGGTCGGGCCATCCCAGATACTCGGCCAGGGCACGGTGCATCGTGATCGCGGCCCAGTCGGTGGACGACCCCCACTCGCCGTCCGCGGAGACCCCGAGGAGTCGCTGGATCGTCTTGACCTGCGCCACGTCGAGCCGGGTCCGGGGCTTGCTCCGTGACGCGGCCTCCTCGACCCGGCCCGCGGCCAGCATCGCGTCGACGACCTTCTCCATGTCCACCCAGCCGTGAATCCACGACCGGGGGCGACCACGGTGCGCGACCTGCCCGCCGTTGTTCTGCGACCCGTACTCGGTCGCGTTCGTGTTGCCCTCCCACGCCCAGAACAGCGGGTCGGGGCCGGGCTCCGAGATCCCGACATGCAGCGCCAGTTGGCCGGGCATCCCGTAGCAGGGAAGATCGCCGCGCTGCGGGTTGGACGTCTTGAACCATCCGCGGGCGCGGGCCGTGTTCTCGATCGCCGGCACATAGTACGGGGACGAGAACACCATCCGCAGATCAACGCCAACCCGCAGGTAGCAGGCCGTCACGTACGCGCCACACCACGGCTGACCCTGCCAGGACGGTTTCACCACGTCCCAGTAGACGACCCGGTTGGAGCCCCACGGGTGCTCCGTCACCCCGAGCTGGGACCGGGCGTACCCGGCAGCAGCACCCATCAGCACCCGCGCCGCGGCGCTCACTGCAGCACCTCAGGCTCCGACTCGCCCGGCTCGTACGGGATGTCCCCGCCGTCCACGTCAGGCATCGTCTCGGGCAGTGTCTCGTCCGGCTCCACATCTGGCAGGGTGTCTGGCATCAGGTCTCCTAGGTCTCGGGCGTCCGCAGTCCACGACGTGGCCAGCGTGGAGGCAGTCACACCGGCACACCATTCGACGGCTCACGAGCCAGATGTGGCTCCACCGCCGTGATCCGCGCCTCATGCCCCGCCAGCGTCGACTCGTGCTCTGTCGCCCGCTTGTTCAGCACCTCGATGCGACGCTTCACCGCGTCCAGCTCGTGCCGCAGCGCAGCCCGTTCCCCCGCGGTGTGCGCCGACTCTAGGGCGATCGTGTTCTCGAGGTTCGCGCTCTGCGTCGCGAGATCCTCATTCTGGGCCTTGATCTCGTTGAGCGCGTCCATGAGCTGGTCGTGCGAGGACCCGCCGTGGTTCGGGGTCACCTCGGCCTTGATCTGCGCGATCTGGGCGCCCCACGACGGGATCGCTTCGATGCCCAGGTCGGGGTTCGCGGGCCGGCCGAGCGCAACGTCCGCGACCTCCTGCCACCGCTCCGCTGCCGCCGCCAACGACTTGCCTTTCGCCATGAGCGGCCACACCGTCACAGCCACCCTGACGACCAGCGCGATCAGCCCTGTCAGCAGCCCGATGATGAGGACGAGGACCACCGGGTCCAGCCCGCGGAGCCAGTCGGCGAGAGCATCAGACATTCGGCCTCCTCGTGAATTGGACGGGGTCAGGCGATCGGATAGGAGAGGTCAAAGCGCCAATAGTTGGCGGCCGGAATGTCGAGGTAGGCGGCGGACAGTGCAGCCACCACGAGGGTGGTGGCGTTGCTCATGTACCCCTGCCCGAGTTGGCTCGCAGGGGCGCCCGATCCGGTGACAGACGAGGTGCCGCCGAAGAACCTCTGCGCCGCCGTGACCGGCAGCACACAAGTGGCTTGCGCCGCCAGCGCGTTGACCAGCACCTCGGCGTGGACGTGCGCCATCTCGCCCTGCACGTAGTACCAGCAGGCGCCCGTGGTCGGCGTAGACGAGATGGTGGTGCCCGTGCCGTTCTTGATGACCGGCACCCACGTCGTGCGAGGCACCGTCGAGATGAGGGTCCGCCACGCCAGCCCGTCCGTCGACACCTCAAGCTGGTACCCGTCGGCGGCGTCCTCCCGCCACACAAACACCGGGTTGCTCGTCGACGGCGACATCGCGGCCGCGGCCACGTCGCGGGCTGTCGCGTTCGCCACCACGACCGGGTCCCGCACACCAGCCAGCATCGCGATCAGGCCAGCCCGCGAAGGGGCATCCGCTGCAGCCGGGATCGTGTGGCCACGAAGGTCAATGTCGGGCATGGTCGCTCCTACTCGGGGGGCTTCGGTCGAGGCGGCGGGACAACGGGCACAGGATGCACACGGTCAGTCGGGTGCCCGACCTCCGGAGGAAACTGCAGGTCGGTCGGGATGCCCGACACCAGATGGTCGAGCCGAATGTGGAAGTCCAGGTGAGCCAGCCTGTCATCGACGACCGCGCCACACACCGAACACGTCCTGTAAGTGGTCATTACGCAGCCCTCGTGTACCAGACACCCAGCGCCATACCGTCAGCGCGGGCAGTACCCCACACAGACAGGTACGTTCCGCCCGTCGTGCACAGGCCCATCGTCGACCCTGTCCGCATCGCCTCACGCATCGTCGACCCGAGCTCGACGCGGCCACCCAGCGACCCTGACGCGGTCGACCCGGACGGCGACGGCGACGACGACGTCTTGTAGCCGTGCGCCGAACCCTGCAGCACAACGGTCCCCGACCCGTCAGCGGTCGGGACATGCACCGAGATTTTCGTGATGGACAGCGCGTGCAGATTCTGCACCTGCGTCCCGTAAGTGGCGATCCCGGTCATGCCGCCAGAGCCGTAGTTCTCGCCCTGCCACAGCGCCGTGATCCCGCCATAGCGTGAGGCGTTCCACCCGGAATAGTTGGACCAGATGTCCCGCCACGTCGCGCTCCAGTTCGGCTTGATGAGCGCGTACGCGTTCTTCGGGGGGGCCTCCACCGGGTCCGGCGGAGGTGGCGGTATATCCTCGGCCGGCTGCGTCCCACACGGCCCCAGCACGAGTTGGCCGGCACCCGACCCTGCCGGGTCCATCAGCACATACACCGTCGAGATCCCCGTGTACACCGCCGAAATGTATGGCAGCCACACCGAGGCGCCGCCCGCGATCGACACTTGCGCCCGAGCCGTCACCGGGTCGACCGCCAACAGTTGCGCTGTCGCCCACGGCCGCCGGTCACCCAGCGGCCCCCGGTCCAACGCTTGCGCCAGCCCGATCACTGCGACACACCCACCGTGACAGTCATCGCGCCACCATCCAGCGTCAGAGGCAGGTCGAACCCGATCACCCAGCCCAAGTCTGTGTCGGCGCCACGGACCACCAGGACCGGGTCGTCCGTGTCCACCCGAGGGTCCGGCGCGCACGTCACAACCCGCTGCACCGACGGCCGGGTCCGGGTCGCCAGCATCGTCTCAGCCGTCGCCTTACACTGCGACAAGGTCACCGCCAGCGGGGTCGAGAAGAATTCGACGACCTCGCCGTACGTGTCCGGGGTGAGCGGTCCTGACGCGACCACAGCCACCGCCTGCACCGGGGCCCGCGCCGGGTCGTCCGTCGCGCTCGAACGCACCACCAGCACGTTCGGGACACCGTCGCGAGTGTCACGCCGCGGCGCCGACACCACCGTCCCCCGCTGACCGTCCGTCAGAGTCACCACCGGGTCCGGTGTCCCCGACAGCGGCGGCAGCACCGTCACCGTCCCGCCGTCATCCACACGCACCCGGGCAGGCCAGGCGTCCGCGATGTCGTACAGCGCCGCCAGCCGGTCGTCGCCCCACTGAAAAGTCTTCGGGCACGCCCGATCCGACAGTGCCGGGTCGATGCTCACCGGGACACCCGACACCATCAGCCGCGTGAACTCTGACGTGAGCGTGCCACCCGACCGGGGCACCTCCGGGGTGCGGAACCGGGCATCCGCCACCACCTGCAGCAGCCCCAACGCCTCCACCGAGACTGTCCGCCCGATGTCGTCGTGCTCCCAGTTCTGGATCGGGAACCGGCCCAGCCTCGTCACCCACACGTCACCGGACACCGCCGACGTCACCTCGACGCCCACATCCAGAAACTGCCCGAACCGGCCCAGCGGGTCACCCGTCGACTCCGGCACCCACGACCGCATCCGCTCACCATCCCACCCATACTCCGGGACCGTCAGCGTCAACCGCTCCGGCACCTGCGCCGTCGAATCCGCAGACATGCGCCCCGACAGGACAGGCACCGACACCGCCAGCAGATCCTCACCCAGCCACGACGACACCACCGGCCGCCACGTGCACGACCCCGCCAGCACCTCAGCGGGCGGGCCGTCACGCATCAGACCAGTCGATCGCGTCGAAAGCGTGCCAGTCCAAACCAGTGAAGTAGGTGTCGAAGTCGTCCCACGTCTGCGTAGCCCAGAAGGCGTCGAACTCGGCCCACGTCGAGATGGGGGTTCGCGTCGACGGCTCCGGATCGTCCACAAGCTGGTAAGGCAGTGTCCACAGCCGCTTGTCGGGCCACTCCCACACCGACGACGCCGCCATGACCTGGTAGAAGTCGGCGCCGGGCACGTCCAGAATGTCCTCGTCCGTCCGCAGCATCACGAGCCCGCCACGACGCAGCAGCGTCTCAAGGTCCGTGTTCGTCACCTGAGCCACGAGCGTCCCCGAGTAGCCGAGGGGCACATCGAACCTGCTGGGGGACCGCTCCCGGCCGGGCACCGCGAACGTGGCCGCACGCATCCCCAACGCCTTCGGGTCGTCCACGCCGCGCAGCACCACCGCAGCCACATCGGCCCCGTCGAGAGACTGCATCAGCGCGCTGCCCGACCATGCCACCATCGCGCCCGCCGACGTCGCCGACACGCCGCCCTGCTCGACCGTGTACGTGATCGTGGTGTTCACAGGGGTGTGGATATCCCCGAGGACAACCTGTGAATCGTCGGCCACGCCAGTGCCGCCGCGCACCGCCCAGGTGGCTTTCGGGGACGCGCCCGTCACCGTGAACTCGACGCCCACAGTGAGCCCGGTCACAACCACCTTGACGAGTTGGGGGCTGGTCGGGCCTGTCAGGGTGGCGACCACAGCGAGCGCCATGTCATCGCCTCCCGGACGCGATCGAGCGGGCCTGTGTGCTGATGCCGCCCGAGGTGCCACGGTAGGCGCCCATCGACACTGCGTCAGCGAGCGCCGCCAAGTCGTCCGGGTGCATCCGGCCACCCATCGAGCCGACGGAGCCCTGCCCGGCGTATGAGGGTGGGACCTTCGGCACGATCGTCCCGGACACGTCGGGCACGAACAGCTCGGGCCGGTGCTCGCCCACCACGTACGCCTGCCCGGCCGTGACAGGACCACCACCGGCACGCGGCGGGGGCTTCCCGGACGAGTATGCGGCACCAGAGGCGTAGGCGTTGGCGACCGTTTGCGCGTTGGCGCGCGCCACCCGACCCAGCTCGTTGAGCCGCCGCGTGGCCTCCGCGGTGTTGACCTGCACGTCGATCTTGTTCTTGACCCTGGCTAGTGCAGCGTTGGTGTCGTCCTTGAACTTCGACACGGTCCCAGCTGCTGCCCTCAGTTTCGGGCCCAGACCTGGCACCCACCCAAACGCCTTAGCCGCCCCGGTCACGAGCGCGGACACCATCGTGAGATAGAAGTTCACGATCAACCTGAGACCCGACACCACCACCGACGCCATCTTGAGCGCGCCGACCTTGATCGTGTCCCACGCCCGGTTCACGATGTTGCGGAAGGTTTCCGATTTCTTGTAGGCGATGACGACGCCGGCCACGAGCAGCGCGATCGCTGCTATTACCAATCCGATCGGATTGGCGGTCATGGCCGCGTTGAGGAGCCACTGGACGGCAGCCCACGCGGCGGTGGCGGTCTTCACGATGGCCGTCTGCAAGATCCACGCCTTGAGTCGCCCCGAGGAGATGAACATCGCCAGATTGTGGGCTTGGACGACGACGACGAGAGCTGCAATCGCAGTGGCGGCCACCTTCGTAGTCGTGGTGTGGTCCTTGAGGAACCCGGCGAAGTTCTTCAGCGCGTCGGCGGCGGCCCGTGACGCGAGGCCGATCCGCTCCATGATGCCCGCGAACCCGCTCGACGTGATGTCCGACCCGCCCGCCTTGAACGCCGCAACGAACGCCCGCACGCCGCCGCTAATCGTGTCGAACGCCGGAACCATCTTCGCGTTGAGGAATGACACGACGGCGGTCACGGCCGGCAGGAACGCCTGCCCGATCTTCGCCTTCACGTCCTGGAACTTCGCGGACAGGATGCGCTGCTGGTTGGCGAGGCCACCCGACGTCCGGGCGAAGTCGCCCTGTGCCGTCCCCGTCTGCGCCATGATGAGGGCCTGCGCCGCCAGCGCCTTAGCTTGCGGGGTCAGCGCCTCCTTCGTCGACTTGATCAGGCCCATCTTCATCGCCTGAGCCTTCAGGGTGGCATCGTTCATGTTGACGCCGAACTTCTTCAGCGGCTCCGTCTCGCCCGTCAGGCCAGACTGGATCGCCGCCAGCGCATCCTCAGGGCTCACGTTGTTGAACGACGCCAGGTCGCCAGCAAGCGCCACCATCTCCTGCGACATGTTCGCCGCAGCCTTCGGGGCCACCTTCAGCGAGACGAGCAGGTTGCCGAGAGTGCCGTTCGCTGCCAGGTACGCCTCCTCCGACAGACCCATCGACGCCGCCGACTTCTTCGACGCCGCCACGACCTGGCCCGACTGCTTCCCGAAGACCACGCCCACCTTCGACGCGGACTCGGACAAGTCCGACGCCGCC
>CAYYCE010000120.1:0-7801 GCA_964469635.1 uncultured Kineosporiaceae bacterium | reverse complement strand
GACCGACCGCAAGATGATCATCAACGCGCTGAACAGCGGCGCCAAGGTGTTCATGGCGGATTTCGAGGACGCCAATTCGCCGACCTGGCCCAACATGATCGAGGGCCAGATCAACCTCAAGGACCGCTGGGCGAACCGGATCGACTTCGCCGATCCGGCGAGCGGCAAGGACTACAAGCTCTCCGCAACACCGGCCGTACTCATGGTGCGCCCGCGCGGTTGGCATCTGCCGGAAGACCATCTCGTCGTTGACGGCGCGCCGATGTCGGGGGGCCTGTTCGATTTCGGCCTCTATTTCTTCCTCAACGCCAAGGCGACGCTGTCGGCCGGCACCGGTCCCTATTTCTATCTGCCCAAGATGGAGAGCCACCTCGAGGCGCGGCTGTGGAACGAGGTGTTCTCGGCGGCCGAGGAGCTGCTCGGCATCGCCCACGGCACGGTGCGCGCCACCGTGCTGATCGAGACCATCTGGGCCGCCTTCGAGATGGAGGAGATCCTCTACGAGCTGCGCGAGTACGCCAGCGGGCTGAACGCGGGCCGCTGGGACTATCTGTTCAGCCTGATCAAGACCTTCCGGGACGCCGGGGGCGACTTCGTGCTGCCCGACCGGGCGGCGGTGACCATGGCGGCGCCGATGATGCGGGCCTACGCCCAGCTGCTGGTGCAGACCTGTCACCGCCGGGGCGCCCACGCCATGGGGGGGATGGCGGCGTTCATCCCCAGCCGGCGCGACCCGGAGGTCAACCGCGTCGCCCTCGCCCGGGTGCGCGAGGACAAGCAACGCGAGGCCGCCGACGGGTTCGACGGCTCCTGGGTGGCCCACCCCGACCTGGTGCCGGTCTGCCAGGAGGTGTTCGACGCCGCCCTCGGCGACCGGGCGGACCAGCTCGACCGGATGCGCGAGGACGTCCACGTCACCGCCGCCGACCTGCTCGCCGTCGGGGCCACGCCGGGGGAGCGCACCGAGGCCGGTCTGCGGATGAACATCGACGTGGCGCTGCGGTACCTCGCGGCCTGGATGGACGGCAACGGCGCGGTCGGGATCCACAACCTGATGGAGGACGCCGCGACGGCGGAGATCTCGCGTTCGCAGGTGTGGCAGTGGGTGCACTCCGGGGTCGTCCTGGACGACACCGGCATCGCGGTGACCCCCGAGTTGGTGCGCTCGATGCTGGACGAGGTGGTGGCCGGGCTCGAGGGGGCCGGGGTCGAGGGCGGTGCCCGGCTGGGCCAGGCGCGGTCGCTGTTCGAGCGGGTGGCCCTGGCCGACGACTTCGTCGACTTCCTGACCGTCCCCGCCTACGAGGCGATCGGCGCCGGCCGGGGCGGAGGCTAGACGTGCCCGCGAAGGCAGACGGGCCGGCCGCGGGCGGCCCGGATGCGGGCGAGTTGGCATCGGCGCTGGCGGCCGAGGCGGACGGGATGCTCGCCGAGGCGGACTCAGACCTCGCGGCCCGATACCCGGGTGGGCGCGGGGCGCGACAACCGGTGCACACGGCCTACGTGCCGGCTCACCGGCTGGACGACGACCCGCCGTCCGCCTGGGGCGGCGCGGCGCTCGACCTGTTCGACGCCCACGCCGCGACCCCGGCCGCGCTCGCCGAGGCGATCGGGCTCGACCCGGCCTCGGTCGAGCAGGTCCACGATCGGGTGCGCGACAAGCTGGTCCGCGAGCCGATCGAGGACCTGCGGGTCGATTTCGAGGACGGCTACGGCGACCGGGGTGAGGGTCGCGAGGACGAGGACGCCGCCCGGGCGGCGGGCGTTCTGGGAGGCCTGGTCGCCACCGGGCACGGGCCGTTCCGCCTCGGCGCGCGGGTGAAGTCCCTGGAGGCGCCGGTGCGCCGCCGGGGCCTGCGCACCCTGACCCTGCTGCTGAGCGGCCTGACCGACGGCGCCGGGCCGCCGCCGGGGCTGGTGACCACCCTGCCCAAGGTCACCTCGGTGGCCCAGGTGGAGGCGTTCGTCGCGCTCCTGGACCGGTTGGAGCGGGCCCTGCGCCTGGCCGCCGGGTCGCTGCGGTTCGAGCTCCAGATCGAGACCGCCCAGGCGATCCTGGGCCCCGACGGGAGGGCCGGTGTGGCGCCGATGGTGCACGTCGCGGCCGGGCGGTGCGTGGGCCTGCACTACGGCACCTACGACTACAGCGCCGGCCTGGGGATCCCCGCCTCGCAGCAGCGACTGGACCACCCGGCCGCCGACCACGCCAAGGCCGTGATGCAACTTGCGGCCGCCGGTACCGGGGTGAGCGTCTGCGACGGGTCGACCAACGTGGTGCCGACGGGCGGGCGCGACCAGGTGCACGCCGCCTGGCGACTGCACGCCGGGCTGGTGCGGCGCAGCCTCGAGCGCGGCTACTACCAGGGCTGGGACCTGCACCCCGGCCACCTGGTCACCCGGTACCTGGCCACCTACGCCTTCTTCCGCGAGGCGCTGCACCCGGCCGCGCGACGGCTGCGCGCCTATCTGGACGGCGCCGCGGGCGGGGTGATGGACGAACCGGCCACCGCCCTCGCCCTGGCGACGGCCATCCTGCGCGGGGTGGACTGCGGGGCGGTCGGGGCGCAGGAGGCCGCCGAGGCCGTGGGCGGCGATCTGGGTCTGCTGGCCAGGCTGGCGCGCCGTCAGGTCGAATCCGGTCCGGCTGCTCCGTAGCCTCGCGATGCAGGACAGTCATGCCGTGTCACGGACCAATATCGGATGACGGAAGTGAGGCCGGCTCATGCCACCTCGATACCTCATGGCACCTCGATACGGGGCCAGCCTGTCGATGCTCTTCACCGAACTGCCGCGGCTGCCGCGCGAGCGGCGCGGCGGGGATGCACCGACCGCGGTCGGCCCGCTGGACTGAACCGTGCCCGTCCTCCCGCCGATGCGTGTCGTGATCGCCCCGGACAAGTTCAGGGGGTCCCTGTCCGCCACCGATGTGGTCGGGCACGTCGGCGCCGGGCTGCGCCGCGTCGTCCCCGGCCTTGAGGTGGTCGCCCTGCCGATGGCCGACGGCGGCGAGGGCACCCTGGAGGCCGCCCTCGCCGTGGGGTTCGAGCCGGTGGACGTCGACGCCTGCGGTCCCACGGGCGAGCCGGTGCGGACGGCGATCGCGGTGCGCGGGGGCACGGCGGTGATCGAGAGCGCCGCGGCCTCGGGGTCGGCCCTGCTGCCCGGAGGCCGGCGGGACGCCCTGCGGGCCACCAGCCGGGGGACCGGCGACCTGATCCGGGCGGCGCTGGACGCCGGCTGCGCCACCGTGGTGCTCGGGGTCGGCGGATCGGCGTGCACCGACGGCGGGGCGGGGCTGCTCGCCGCGCTCGGGGCCCGGTTCCTCGGTCGGGACGGGCGGGACCTCGCCGACGGCGGCGGGGCCCTGACGGGGCTGGCCCGGGTCGAGTTGTCGGGCCTGGACCCGCGACTGGCGTCGACGCGGATCGTGCTGGCGAGCGACGTCGACAACCCGTTGCTCGGTCCCTCCGGCGCGGCCGCCGTGTACGGGCCGCAGAAGGGCGCCTCGGCGGCCGACGTCCGGGTCCTCGAGGCCGGTCTCGGCGCCCTGGTGGAGGCGCTGGCCGCGGCCGCGACGCCCTCGCCCCGGCGCAGCGCCGGGCTGCCGGGTGCCGGTGCGGCGGGCGGCATCGGGTTCGCCGTCCTGGCCGTGCTCGGCGGGCGGCGTCGTCCGGGGGTCGAGGTGGTGGCCGACCTGGTGGACCTGTCCGGGCGGCTCTCGGGAGCGGCCCTGGTGATCACCGGGGAGGGATCGCTGGACGAGCAGACGCTGCACGGCAAGACGGTCGCGGGGGTGGCCGCGGCCGCCCGGGCCGCCGGGGTTCCGGCGGTCGCCGTCGCGGGCCGCAGCAGCCTGACCCCTGACCAGCTCGCCGCCGCGGGACTGCGATCGGCGCACGCGCTCACCGATCTCGAACCCGATCCGCGGCGGTGCATGGCCGAGGCCGGGCCGCTGCTGGAACGGCTCGTCGAGGGGCTGGCCGGCGAGTGGGTCGGCCGGTCGGTCGGCGGGGCGGTCCGGCCCGGTTCCCGGCCCCGGGACGGGGCGTGATCGAATTGGGCGGCGGCAGCTCGGCGCTCGCGGCGACGATCCGCCGGGGCCACCCGAACCGGCGGACCCTCGAGGAGCCGAGATGACCCTGCCCGATCTCGACCTGCTGATCCGCGCCCGGCGGGTGATCCTGCCGGACGGCGAGCGGGCGGCCGGGGTCTGCGTCGTGGACGGGCGGATCGTGGGGATCATCGAACCCGACGAGGTGGTCACCGCCGCGACCACGGTGGAGTTGGGCGTCGACGAGGTGCTGGCGCCGGGGCTGGTCGACGCCCACGTCCACGTCAACGAGCCGGGCCGCACCGAGTGGGAGGGCTTCGCCACCGCCACCCGAGCCGCCCTGGCCGGGGGCGTCACCACGATCCTCGACATGCCCCTGAACAGCGTCCCGCCCACCGTCGACGTGCCCGCGCTGGCGGCCAAGCGGGCCGCGGCACGGGGCAGGTGCCACGTCGACGTCGGCTTCTGGGGTGGCGCCGTCCCGGAGAACGTGGGCCGGCTCGGCCCGTTGCACGACGCCGGCGTGTTCGGCTTCAAGAGTTTCCTGCCGCCCTCGGGGGTGCCCGAGTTCTCGCCGGTCACCCCCGAGGAACTGGACCGCCACCTGGCCCAGATCGCCGAACTCGGCGCCCTGCTCATCGTGCACGCCGAGGACCCCGCGGTGCTGGACCTGGTGGAACGCTCGACCACCCGGTCGTTCACCGAGTTCGTCGGCTTCCACCCGGCACGCGCCGAGGACTCGGCGATCGCCATGCTGCTGGACGGCGCGCGCCGCACCGGTGCCCGGGTGCACGTGCTGCACCTGTCGAGCGCCGGTGCGCTGCCGATGCTGCGCGCGGCTCGCGCCGACGGGGTGCGGGTCAGCGTCGAGACCTGTCCGCACTACCTGACGTTGGACGCGGCCGGCGTGCCGGACGGCGCCACCCAGTTCAAGTGCTGCCCGCCGATCCGCGAGCGCGGCAACCAGGACCTGCTGTGGCGGGCGCTGGCGGACGGTGGCATCGACATGGTGGTCACCGACCACTCGCCGAGCACCCCGGACCTCAAGCTGACCGGGGTGGGCGACTTCGATCGGGCTTGGGGCGGGATCGCCTCGGTGCAGCTGGGATTCGCCGCGACCTGGACGGCGGCCCGCCGCCGCGGCCACGGTCTGGCCGACGTCGTGGGGTGGATGGCGAGTGCTCCGGCCCGGGTCGCCGGGCTGCGCCGCAAGGGGACGCTGGTCGTGGGCGGTGACGCCGATCTGATCGTCGTCGATCCGGACGCCACGTTCGTGGTCGATCCGGCGGCGCTGCACCACAGGCACCCGGTGACCCCCTACGCGGGGATGGAGCTGGCGGGGGTGGTTCGCCGCGTGTGGCTGCGGGGCCGCGACGCCGACGGCAGCCGACCGCTGGGGGAGCTCCTGACCCGGGGAGTGTCGTGACCGTCGGAGGAGGAATCATGGGTGAGCCGGTGCCGGAGTCCGTCCGGCCGGAGTTCGTCCTGCCGGAGTTCGCCCGGCTCGTCGACCTCGCCTCGCGGACGTTGGGCGGTGGTGTGGTCGCGGCGAACGACGACCACTTCGCCGAGCGCGAGAACCTGGTCACGCCGCAGGAGCCCCGTTTCCAGGCGTACACCTTCGGGCACAGGGGCCAGGTCTACGACGGCTGGGAGACCCGGCGGCGTCGCGAACCCGGCCACGACTGGGCGCTGGTGCGGCTGGGGGTGCCCGGCGTCGTCCGCGGGGTGATCGTGGACACCGCCTTCTTCAAGGGCAACTACCCGCCGGAGGTTTCGGTGGAGGGGACCCTGGTCCACGGCTACCCGTCGCCGGCCGAGCTGGCCGAGGCCGACTGGTTCGAGCTGGTGCCGCGTTCCCGGGCGGCGGGCGACAGCAAGAACGCCTACGCGGTGGCCGGTCCGGATCGCCTGGTGACCCACGTGCGGCTGTGCATGTACCCCGACGGCGGGATCGCCCGGCTGCGGGTGCACGGCGATGCGGTTCCCGATCCGGGCCCGCTCGTGGCCGGGGCCGTGGACCTGGCGGCGCTGGAGAACGGCGGGGACGTGATCGGGTGCAGCAACATGTTCTACTCCTCCCCCCGGAACCTGATCTCTCCGGGACAGGCCCGGGTCATGGGGGAGGGATGGGAGACCGCCCGGCGCCGGGACGACGGCAACGACTGGGTGGAGTTCCGGCTTGCCGGAACGGGCGTCGTGCGCCTGGCGGAGCTCGACACCACCCACTTCCTCGGCAACGCTCCCGGCTGGGCCCAGATCAGCGGACGCGCCGAGGACGCCGTCGTCGACGACTGGGCGCCGCTGCTGAGTCGGCGACGGCTGCAGCCGGACACCCGACACCGGTTCCGGATCGAGGCGTCCCCCGAGATCACCCATGCCCGGCTCGACGTCTATCCGGACGGCGGCATGGCCCGGGTGCGGTTGTGGGGCGAACTGGCGGACTCGGGCCGCGACGCGGTGGCACGACGCTGGCGCACCCTGGGCGGTGCGGGGTGATCGCGGATCACCCGCAGGAGCCGTCGGGGTCGATGGCCCGCAGCACCCGCCGTCCGATCCGCTCCAACTGACCGACCTGGGTCCGGGTCAGCGGGTCGAACACCAGGGCGCGCACGGCCGCCACGTGTCCCGGGGCGGTGGCCACCACCTTGTCCCAGCCGGCGGCCGTCAGGGTGGCCAGGGTGTAGCGGCCGTCGCCGGGGTCGGGACGGCGCTCGACCCAGCCGCGGACCTCCAGCCGCGCCACCACCTGGGACAGCCGCGGCGGGGAAGCGTCCACCAAGGCCGCCAGGACGCCCATCCGCAGGGTGCGCCCGGGCGCATCGGACAGCATCGCGAGTACCTGGTATTCGAAGTGCGTGAGCTGGGCGTCACGCTGCAGCTGCCGGTCCAGGGCGGCCGGCAACCGGATCATCAGACCGACCAGGGCAAGCCAGGCATTGCGTTCCTCCGCATCCAGCCAGCGGGGCTCGAGCCCATCGGTCACGGTGGAATTTTACTTCACGGATGAACTCCGGCAAGGGGGCGTCGTGAGTTGCGTCGTGAAGTTGTCGGACCTAGGTTTCGGTTCACGGGGGACTGTCGTCGAATGGAGTTGTCCAGCGTGAACATCGTGCTGTGGGTCGTCGCCGTTGTGCTCGCCGTCGCGTTCGCCATGGCCGGGTTGATGAAGCTGACCCGGTCCAAGGAACAGCTCGCGGCCTCCGGGATGGGCTGGACCGAGGACTTCGGCACCGGCCAGATCAAGGGGATCGCCTCGCTCGAGCTCCTCGCCGCCGTCGGGCTGGTCGTGCCGCCCCTGGTGGGCATCGCCCCGGTCCTGGCACCGCTGGCGGCCCTGGGCCTGGTGCTCGTGATGATCGGGGCCGCCGTCGTCCACGCCCGGCGGGGCGAGCCGCAGATGATCGCGATCAACCTGGTGCTGCTGGTCCTCGCCGCGGTGGTGGTCTGGGGCCGCTTCGGGCCCTACTCCTTCGGTAGCTGACCCGTTCGCGACGTCCCGGGGCGTCCTCTCGTCCGCTCCGGTTCGATGGGCGATCGAGGGAGGTGTGCCGTGCGGGAGCGGGAGTCGAGGGGGCGCCGGCTGCTGGTCGTCGCGGCCGTCCTGCTGCTGGCGCTGAACCTGCGTCCGGTGGTGAACGCGCTGGGCGCCGTGGTCCCCGAACTGCGGGCGGACCTCGGGCTGTCGGCCTCGGTCACCGGGGTCCTGCTGTCGTTGCCGATGGCGGCGTTCGCCGTCCTGGGCCTCGC
>CAYYCE010000119.1:0-7819 GCA_964469635.1 uncultured Kineosporiaceae bacterium | reverse complement strand
GGCCAACCGCTCGACGGCCTCGGCGAAGGCGAGGTGGTCGACCTTCTGGACGAAGTCGATGACGTCGCCGCCCTCGCCGCAGCCGAAGCAGTGCCACATGCCGACCTGCGGCCGGACGTGGAACGAGGGGGTCTTCTCGTCGTGGAACGGGCACAGGCCCTTCATCGACCCGACCCCCGCCGAACGCAGCGTGACATGGGCGGCCACCACGTCCTCGATGCGTGACCGCTCCCGGACGTACTCGACGTCCTCGCGCCTGATCCTCACCGCATCCTCACCGGGGCCTCCCGGCGTGAGTCTAGGTGGGACCCTCGGCTCAAGGCCCCCTCAACCGGCCCTCAACGCTCGGCCGACACGGTCCGCCAAACCGTCAGTTCCCTGCGCCGCGCCCGAACGTACGTCACACTCGGAAGGTGACTCTCACCCCGGAAGCGTGCCCGGTGTGGCTGCTCGACGTCGACGGCGTGCTCAACGCCGCCGGCCCCGGCTGGGACGAGACCCCGGGTCAGGGCGTCGCTTTCGTCGGCGAGGTCGGCTACCGCCTGCGCTGGGCACCGGCCCTCGTCCGCCGGATCGCCGCGTTGCACACCAGCGGCGGGGTCGAGGTCCGCTGGGCCACCACCTGGGTGGACCACATCACCCAGGTCGAGAGCCTCCTCCACCTGCCCCCCCTGGCCACCGCATTCAACGACATCGATGTCGTCAACGCCGAGGAGGCCGCGGCCCGCAAGGCGCAGGCCGCCCTCGACGTGGTCGAGGTCGAGCGCCGTCCGCTGATCTGGACCGACGACAGCGCCATCCCCCGGTCCGGCTCTCTGCTGGACCGTCTCGACCTGGCCGGAATGCCGGTCCTGCTCATCGCCCCCGGCTCGCGCCACGGCCTGCAGCCCGAGGACCTCGCGGCCATCGACGACTTTCTGGCCGAGCTCACCGAGCTGGCCAGCTAGGCGCCCGCCGCCCGCCCGAGGGCGGCATGCCAGCTCACGGCCCGGGCGTCGGTCAACGAGGCCACCTGATCCACGACCACCCGCCGCCGAGCCTCGTCGGTGCCGGCGGCGTCCCAGTCCGCGGCGAAGGCCGGAGTCAGCCCCTCGGGGGCCCGCTTCACGAGCGCCTGGTAGAGCTCGGTGAGCAGTTCCCGCTGGCGCACGTAGAGCGGCTGCCGCTCGGCAGCCGTCATCACATACACCGCGGCGAGCCCCTTCAGCACCGCGATCTCGCAGCCGGTCCCGGCCGGCACCACCACGTCGGCGGTGTGGCGGGTCAGCCGGCCGCCGTCGAAGCCCGCCCGGGTGGCCCGCTCCACGTCGCGGGCGAACCGGCCGACCAGTTGGCTGGTCATGTCCTTGAGCGCGGCCAGCGCCCGGCGGCTGCCGTCGAAGCGACCCACCCACACCGGCAGCGCCCGCAGCCGCGCCAGCGCCGCCGCGATCTCCTCGGTCCCGGCATCGGGCAGGTACCAGGACCGGACCTGCTCGACGACCCGGGCCACCTCGTCGCCGTCCGCCAACCGCACCGGGTCCAGATGGCCCCCCACGACCGCGTCCTCGACGTCGTGCACGCTGTAGGCGATGTCGTCGGCCAGATCCATCACCTGGGCCTCGACGCAGCGCCGCCTCGGCCGCGTCCCGGCCCTGAGCCAGTCGAAGACCGCCAGATCGTCGGCGTAGACGCCGAACTTGCCGGCACCGGTGTCGGCCGGGCCCTCGCCACGGCCCCAGGGGTACTTGGTGCACGCGTCCAGGCTGGCCCGGGTCAGGTTCAACCCTGCGCTGCCACCCGTCGTCGGGTCGATCACCTTGGGTTCCAGCCGGGTCAGCACGCGCAACGTCTGGGCGTTGCCCTCGAACCCCCCGAACGACGACGCGAGCGCGTTGAGCGCCTCCTCGCCGTTGTGCCCGAACGGCGGGTGGCCCAGGTCGTGGGCCAGGCAGGCGACCTCGACGACGTCCCCGTCGCACCCCAGCGCCAGGCCCAGTTCGCGGCCCACCTGGGCGACCTCGAGGCTGTGGGTGAGCCGGTTGCGGACGAAGTCGTCGGTGTCCGGCCCCACCACCTGGGTCTTGGCCGCCAACCGGCGCAGGGCCGAGGAGTGGACGACGCGGGCGCGATCGCGGGCGAACGGGCTGCGTCGGGCGCTCTTGGGCGACTCGGCCACCCACCGTTCGACGTCCGCCGACCCGTAGGCCACCTCAGCCACCCGAGACCGACAGCTCGGCCTGCCGGACGACGGCGGCTCCGGCGTCGTCCAGCTCGCGGCTGTCCAGCCAGCCCTCGGGCAGGGCAACCCTGCGGGCCGCGCCGGTGCGGCCGCGCGGGCCCTCGGCGGGCTCGCCCGGGTGCGGCTGCGCGTCGTCCAGCCCCGCGGTGACGGCATCGAGACGCACCAGGGTGTCGACCTGCGCGAGCGCCGCGCGGACCTCGTGCCCCACGGCGTAACCCTTGAGGTACCAGGCGATGTGCTTTCGGATGTCGCGGCACGCCCGGCGCTCCGCGTCGTCGGGGTAGACGGCGGCGTAATGATCGATCAGCAGTTCCACGTGCCGGCGCAGGGCGGCCAGCACGACCCCCAGCGCGGGCGCGGAGCTGCGGGGCGGGGTCCGGGGGGCGGCGAACGCCGCGGCCAGATCGGCGAACAGCCACGGCCGGCCGAGGCAGCCTCGGCCCACGACCACGCCGTCGCACCCCGTCCGCTCGACCATGGCCAGCGCGTCGGCCGCCGACCAGATGTCGCCGTTGCCGAGCACCGGCACACCCGTGACGGTCTCCTTGAGCCGGGCGATCGCGGTCCAATCGGCGCTCGGGGCGTAGTAGTCGGCCGCCGTCCGGGCGTGCAGCGCCACCGCCGCGACGCCCTCGCCCTCGGCGATCCGCCCGGCTTCGAGATAGGTCAGATGGTCCGGATCGATCCCCATGCGCATCTTGATCGTCACCGGGACGCCGCCGCGGGAGGCCGCGCGCACCGCGGCGGCCACGATGGCGGCGAACAGGTCCCGCTTCCACGGCAGCGCCGAGCCACCGCCCTTGCGGGTGACCTTGGGGACCGGGCAGCCGAAGTTGAGGTCGATGTGATCGGCACGGTCCTCGTCGACCAGCATCCGGACGGCGGCCGCCACGGTGCCCGGGTCGACCCCGTAGAGCTGCACCGAGCGGGGCGCCTCGTCGGCGTCGTGCGCGACCAGCCGCATCGACTCGTCGTTGCGTTCCAGCAGGGCCCGGCTGGTCACCATCTCGCTGACGAACACACCGTCGCCGCCGCCGAGGGCCATCTGCTCGCGGCACAGCCGGCGATAGGCCTGGTTGGTGATCCCGGCCATGGGTGCCAGCACCACCGGGGTGGCGATCCGGTGGGGCCCGATCGTCAGCATGGCAGAGGTGGCTTCGGCGGCGCGGGGCACAGCGGCATTCTCGCAGGTGGGGCCCCGATACCCGGCAGCAGATACCCGGCAGCACGGAACGTAACGGCCGGGCAATCATCCGGTCCCGGGTGTTTACAATCCGGCGTCTTCCCAAAGACAGCGGCTCAGGTCTAGCCTCGCCGTGCCAGCGGCCCCGAGGGGGGACCCGGGAGGCCCGAAGAGGAGACCCATCGGATCCACCGCTCCGAGAGGACACCGTCAGTGACCAGCCAACCACAGGGATCACCGGGCAGGGCCCAGTCCAGCGGCGTGCACTACGAGCACGCCGGCGCGGAGTACTTCGAGAAGCGCGGCCTGACCAGGCACGCCGGCGCGTGGTCCCTGTGGGCCCTCGGCGTCGCGGCGGTCATCTCGGGCGATTTCTCCGGATGGAACTTCGGCATCGGCGAGGCCGGCTGGGGCGGCATGCTGGTCGCCACGATCATCATCGGCCTGATGTACCTGCTGATGATCTACAGCATCGCCGAGATGTCGGCGGCGATGCCGCACACCGGCGGCGCCTACTCCTTCGCCCGCTCGGCCATGGGGCCCTGGGGAGGCTTCGTCACCGGACTCGCCGAGACCATCGAGTACGTCATCACCACGGCGGTGGTCGGCACCTTCTGCGGGGCCTACGCCGACGAGATCGTCAAGGACCTGTTCGACGTCTCGCTGCCGCTGAGCGTGTGGGTGCTGATCTTCTACGTGATCTTCGTGGCACTGAACTCGGCCGGGGCCGAGGCCTCCTTCCGGTTCGCCGTGGTCATCGCGATCATCTCGCTGGCGGTGCTGGCGGTCTTCTCGGTGCTGGCGATCTTCTCCGGCAAGTTCTCCTGGGACAACCTGTGGAACATCGGCGGCGGGTCGTTCCTGCCCCACGGCATCGGCGGGGTGCTCGCCGCCCTGCCGTTCGCGATCTGGTTCTTCCTCGGCATCGAGGAGCTGCCGCTGGCGGCCGAGGAGACCCACACGCCGCAGGACGACATCCCGCGGGGCTCGCTCATGGGCATGTGGACCCTGCTGGTCACGGCGTTCGTGGTGCTCGTGCTCAACCCCGGGGTGCTCGGCGCACAGGAGATCTCCGACTCGGGTGAGCCGATCCTGGACGGCTTCCGGGCCATCTTCCCGAACAGCAACATCGCCGCGCTGCTGTCGCTGTTCGCACTCGCCGGTCTGGTCGCCTCGTTCCAGGGGATCATGTTCGCCGCAGGCCGGAACATGTACTCCCTGTCCCGTGCCGGCTACTACCCCAAGTTCCTCTCGCTGACGGGAGGACGGAAGGTGCCGTACGTGGCCCTGCTGGGCAGCGCCGTCATCGGGCTGGTCCTGATCGTCGGACTCAGCGTCGTTCAGGGCGAGGACCCGGCGGACGTGGCGACCAAGCTGCTCAACATCGCGGTGTTCGGCGCCGTGATCGCCTATGTGCTGCAGATGGTCTCGTTCCTGCTGCTTCGCCTGCGATTCGCCGGCGTCCAGCGACCCTACGTCAGCCCGGTGGGCGTGGCGGGGGCCGCGGTCGCGGCGACCATCGCCGTGCTCACCCTGATCGTCCTGCCGTTCAACGCCGACTACCGTTCGGCGATCCTCGGGGTGGCGATCTTCTACCTGATCGGCGTCCTCTACTTCGCGATCTCCGGGCGCAACCGCCTGGTGTTCTCCCCCGAGGAGGAGTACGCCCTCACCGGCGGCGCGCACGGGCACCCCGAGACCGAGGGCTACGACATCACCGAGCGGATGATGGAGTCCGGACCCGACTCCGGCTCCGACTAGGGCTCCGACTAGGGCTCCCGACTAAGGCTGCGGCACGGCCGTCGCGGCCCGCGGCCGGGAGGTGGTGTCCTGGGTCAGCTCCGGGGCCAGGGCCTGGTAGGCGTCGTACTGCGTCAGGAAGATCTGACCGGTCAGGTCCTCGGGGAAGTGGCTGCGCCGCAGCCGGTCCAGCACCGGGCCCTTGACCGCGGACAGATGGAAGGTCACGCCCGCCGACCTGAGCCGTTCGTTGATCGCCTCGAGGCTCTCCAGTGCGCTCGCGTCGATGAAGTTCACCGCCGAGCAGGCGAGCACCAGGTGCTCGAGGTCCGGGCGGGCGGCGATCTCGTTGTAGATGGTGTCCTCGAGATAGCGGGCGTTGGGGAAGTAGAGGCTCTCGTCGACCCGCAGGGTGAGCACCGCGTCGGCCACGACCACGTCGTGACGCTCGACGTTGCGGAAGTACTCGGTGCCCGGGACCAGGCCCACGACCGCGGTGTGCGGCATCGAGCTGCGGTAGAGGTGCATCGCGATGGACAGCGCGACCCCGGCCACGATGCCGGCGTCCACACCGACCCCCAGCGTGATCAGGATCGTGACCAGCATCGCGGCGAAGTCGCTCTTCGAGTACCCCCACAACCGCCGCAGGGTGCCCACGTCGACGATCGACAGCACCGCGACGATGATCGTCGCCGCCAGGGTCGCCTTCGGAAGGAAGTGCAGCAACGGGGTGAGCAGCAGGGTCGCCAACGCGATCCCCACGGCGGTGAACATGCCCGCGGCCGGGGTGCGCGCCCCGGCGTCGAAGTTGACCACGGAACGGGAGAAGCCGCCCGTGACCGGGTAGCCGCCGCTGACGGCGGAGGCGATGTTGGCGGCGCCGAGCCCGACGAGCTCCTGGTCCGGCGAGATCCGCTGCCGCCGCTTGGCGGCCAGGGTCTGGCCGACGGAGACCGACTCGACGAAACCGACCACCGAGATCAGCATCGCCGAGACCGCCAGCTGGCCCCACAGCCCGGGCGAGAACGAGGGCACGGTCAGCGCGGGCAGCCCCGACGGGACGTCGCCCACGATGGACACCCCTGAGGCGTCGAGGTGCAGCGCCCGGGTGACGGCGATCGTGACCGCCACCGCCAGCACCGGTCCGACCTTGGTGGACAGGTCCGCGACCCTGGCGTTGGCCCCGCGGGCGAGCAGCAGCGGCTTGAGCCCCTTGCGCACCCAGAACAGGAAGCTCAGCGTGCCCGCGCCGATGGCGAGGGTCGGCAGGTTGGTGTGGCCGATCCGGGGCAGCAGGGTCCGGAGGATCTCGATGAAGGTCTCCCCGCTCGCCTTGACCCCCAGGATGCTCTTGATCTGGCTCGAGGCGATGAGGATGCCCGAGGCGGTGATGAAACCGCTGACCACCGGGTGGCTGAGGAAGTTCGCCAGGAAGCCCAGCTTGAGCATCCCCATGACGAACAGCATCAGCCCGGAGATCATCGCCAGCGCGATCGCGGCCGTGTAGTACTCCGGGGTGCCCTGCTGCGCGACCCGGGTCGCCGCGGTCGCCGTCATCAGCGAGGCCACGGCGACGGGCCCCACGGCGAGGGCACGGCTGGTGCCGAAGACCGCGTAGGCGACCAGCGGCAGGATCGAGGCGTACAGGCCCACCTGCGCCGGCAGACCGGCGACCAGGGCGTAGGCCAGCGACTGCGGGATCAGCATGATCGTCACGATGATCGCGGCGATCAGGTCGTCCGACAGCGACGAGCGGTCGTAGCGCCGTCCCCAGTCGAGGATGGGCAGGTAGCGAGCGAGCGTCTTCACCGGTTGCGAGACCTTCCTGGGCACAGGCGAGTCGATCCGGTAACCAAATGTACGTACATTTTAGTCGGTTGTCACTCCGCGACCGGTGTGAGCTGTCCGGGACGGCGTGCCCGGCGGCACGCCTCAGCAGCCGAGCAGGCGGCCCGCCAGCCACCCGGCGACCTGATCCATCGCCACGCGCTCCTGGGCCATGGAGTCGCGCTCGCGGATGGTCACCGCCTGGTCCTCCAGGGAGTCGAAGTCGACCGTGATGCAGTAGGGGGTGCCGATCTCGTCCTGACGGCGGTAGCGCCGTCCGATCGCCTGGGCGTCGTCGAAGTCGACGTTCCAGTGCCGGCGCAGCTCGGCGGCCAGGTCACGCGCCTTGGGGGACAGCCGCTCGTTGCGCGACAGCGGCAGCACCGCCGCCTTGACCGGGGAGAGCCGGTGGTCCAGCCGCAGCACGATCCGCCGGTCCACGCCGCCCTTGGTGTTCGGGGCCTCGTCCTCGTCATAGGCCTCGATCAGGAAGGCCATCATCGACCGGGTCAGGCCCGCCGCCGGCTCGATCACGTACGGCACCCACCGCTCCCCGGTGGCCTGGTCGAAGTAGGACAGGTCGACCCCGGAGTGCTTGCTGTGTGTGGACAGGTCGAAGTCGGTGCGGTTCGCGATGCCCTCGAGCTCGCCCCACTCGCTGCCGGTGAACCCGAACCGGTACTCGATGTCGACGGTGCGCTTGGAGTAGTGCGAGAGCTTCTCCTTGGGGTGCTCGTACAGGCGCAGGCTGTCCCGGTTCAGGCCGAGGTCGACGTACCAGTCGGTGCGGGCCTCGATCCAGTACTCGTGCCAGGTCTCGTCGGTGCCCGGCGGCACGAAGAACT
>CAYYCE010000118.1:839-7848 GCA_964469635.1 uncultured Kineosporiaceae bacterium | reverse complement strand
CGGCGTCGATCGTCGAATCCAGATCCGCCTGTCCACTGAGGATCATGGCCACCACGTCGGGGTCGAACCGGCGCGCCTGGGACAGGAACTGGGCGCCGTTCATCCCCGGCATCATCATGTCCGAGACGATCACGGCGAACGGATCGCCGGACTCCAGTGCCCCGCGCTGCAGCTCCAGCGCGGCCTGACCCGACTCGGCCACGGTGACCTGGTACCGGGCCGCCAGGGTGCGCCGCAGCGCATCCAATACCCGAGGCTCGTCGTCCACCATCAGGACACGCGCGCCCATAGCCACCCCAATCTCGGACCGGTCGGCCTCGACCGGCCACGCTCCGGCGGCCGCCGGAAGGCGTCGCCTCTGCGACCATCGACCGTCGGCCCATCCCCCTTGAGCGACGGCTCGACCTCAAGTCCTCGACGGCGGCTGACGATGCACAGGTCACTCGAGATCCGATGGGATGGAATCCAGATGCCCGAGTCGCCGTGCGTGCTCTTCGTCGACGACGAGCCCCATCTGCTCGCCGGTCTGCGCCGCGGCCTGCACGCCTCCGGGATCGGCTGGCAGATGCGCTTCGCCGAGTCGGGCTCCCAGGCCCTCGAGCTGATGGCCGAGGGCGAGTGCGACGCCTTGATCACGGACATGCGCATGCCTGGCATGGACGGCGCTCGGCTGCTCGCGGAGGTGCAGCAGCGCCATCCGGGCGTGGTCCGGATCGTGCTGTCGGGTGAGGCCGAGCGCGGCTCCGTCCTGACCGCTGCGCCGTCTGCCCACCAGTTCCTCGCCAAACCGTGCGACATCGACACCGTCGTCGCGGTGGTGAACCGGGCGCTCGCCGTCCGCCGAACCCTGACCGATCCCTCGTTGCGGGAGCTGATCGGCGGCATCGGCCACCTGCCCAGCCTGCCCGCCGTCTACGAGGAGCTGACCTCGGCCATGGACCGTCTCGACTGCACCGTGGAGACCGTGGCCGGCATCCTCACCAAGGACGTCGCCACCTGCGTCGAGCTGCTCAAGCTGACCAATTCGGCGTTCTTCGGCATCCCGCGCCACATCGAGACCGTCGCCCAGGCGGTGTCCATGCTGGGTCTGGACACCATCCAGGCCCTGGTGGTCACCGGGGCCGCGTTCCGGGCCGACCAGGACGCCCCCGGGCTTCGACCCGCCGACCTCGAGCGGCGGGCGCTGCTCCGGGCGGCGATGACCCGCCGGATCGGCATCGCCGAGGGTTGGTCGGTCCCGGACACGCGGACCGTCGCCCTGACGGCGTTGCTCCTGGACGTCGGCGCGCTGGTGCTCGCCCGGGGCCGCCCCGACGAGTTCGCCCGGTTCACGGCGACGCTGGACGACGACCCGTCCCTGCGCGCGGACCCGGTGAGGTCGGCGGCCGCCGAACGGGAGCACTACGGGTGCTCCACGACCGAGGCGAGCGCCTACCTGCTCGGGCTGTGGGGCTTCTCGGAGCGACTGGTCCATCTGGTCGCGGGTCAGCCGGCGGTGGGGCCGGGGGCGAACACCACCGAATTGGTCGTCACCCTCGTCAGCGGGCGCGTGCTGGGGACCGGCACACCGGAGTACCTGAGGGACGGGGGCGTCGACCCGGAGCAGCTGCATCAGTGGAACAAGATCTGCGACGAGGTGCTGGCCGCGGGCGAGGCCGACCTGGAGCCGGCGCTGTGAGCCGGACGGACGCCACCAGCCCGCCACGGCGCTCCCCCGAGGACGCCGAGCGTACGATCGCCCATCTCACACGGCGGCTCAACCAGTTGCAGACCACCGTCGCCACTCTGCTCGCCGAGCAGCACCGCGATGGGTTCCGCGCCCGCCAGAACAAGAACGAGACGCCGTCGCCCGACACCTTGGAGAGCGGCGCCGAACTCCTGCTGCGGCGGGTGATCGACTCCCTCGAGGGCCGGATGTGCATCCTCACCGCGGACGGCACCGTCATGGGCAGCAACCGGTTGTGGGACGAGGCGATCACCGCGCTCGGGCTGCCGGGCTCCGGCATCGGCTCGCGCTTCTTCGCATTGACGAGCAGCCTGCCGGCCGACGCGGCCGACCTGCAACGGCTGCACGACACGGTGCTGTCGGTCCTGGTCGAGGAGAAGCAGCACGCCGATGTCAAGCTGCGCTGGGTGTGGGCCGGAACCGACGAGCAGGTGGTGGTGCGGGCCCACGCGGTGACCGACCACGAGCAGGCCAAGGCCGTGATCTCGATCGTGGACATCACCACCGCCATGACCACGCAGGCCGAGCTGCAGCGCATCACCAAACGGGCCCAGCTGCTCGCCCTGGTCGCCGAACACACCGACAACGCCGTCGTCATCCAGGACGCCGAGGGACGCATCGAATGGGTGAACGAGGCGTTCTGCCGGCTCACCGGCTACAGCCTCGGCGACGCCGTCGGCCGAAGCCGGATGGACCTGTGGCGCGGTTCCCTCGTGGGTACCCAACGCTTCCACGAACTCGTCTCGCAGATCGAGGCGGGCCAGGCCGTCGACGCCGAGGTGCCCGCTCAGAGCACCTCCGGACGCAACTACTGGACGCACCTGCAGGTTCAGCCGGTGCTCCTCCACGGGGAGATCGTGCGTTTCGTCGGGGTCGAGCGGGACATCACCGAGCGTCGGATCGCCGAGGAGCGGCTACGGGCCACCAATCTGCAGGTCCGCACCCTGGCCGACGAGATCGCGGCCGAGAAGGCCCTGCTGGACGGCGTCCTGGCCTCGATCCCCCACCTCGTGTACTGGAAGGTGGCTGCCCGGGAGCTCGAGGATCCTGAACCCTCCGCCGGCGGCGACGTGACCTCCACCGACCATCGGGACGGGTGCGAGGGACTGCACTACTCCGGGGTGAACCAGGCGTTCCTGAGCGTGCGCGACATCGGCGAGCCGGACGAGGTGATCGGCCGGTGCGAGCACTCGCTGCCCGTGTCCGACGAGCTGAGCGAGTTGCTGCCCGACATCGAGGCGGAGGTCATGGCCACCGGCCGCGCCCAGCTCGACCTGAGGGCCAACCTGCATACCGGCGGCGCACGTCGCAGGGAACTGCTGCTCAGCGTTCTGCCCTACGGCGACGGCAGCCAGCCGCACGGTGATCGCACGGGGGTGATCGGCGTGGCCGCCGACATCACCCACCTCAGCGAACTCGAACGCCAGCTGGCCCAGGCCAGCCGGCTGGAATCGATCGGTCAGCTGGCTGCGGGAATCGCCCATGAGATCAACACACCGGTGCAGTACGTCTCGGACAACACCCGGTTCGTGGCCGACACCGTGGGCAAGGTGTTGACGTCCCTGCGCAACGTCAACGCCCTCCTGGCCGAGGGCGGGGGTGAGGCGGGTGAGAGCGCCCAGGACACCCACGCCCGGCCGGGCGCCGGGACCCATTCCGACTCGGTGCTGGACCGGATCCGCGAGCTCACGGCCCTACCCGACCTGGACTTCCTCAGCACCGAGATCCCCAGCGCGCTGGCGCAGTCGCAGGAGGGCCTGCAGCGGGTGGCCGAGATCGTCAAGGCGATGAAGGACTACTCCCACCCCGGGGCGGGGCGGGCCGCCGCCGACCTCAACCGGGCGGTCGAGAGCACCGTCAAGGTGTGCCGCAACGAATGGAAGTACGTGGCGCAGCTCGAACTCGATCTCGACCCGGACATCACCTCGGTGCCCTGCTACGAGGGCGAGCTCAAGCAGGTTCTGCTCAACATCATCATCAACGCGGCCCAGGCGATCGGCGAGCAGCGGGAGTCGAGCGAGACCACCGAGCTCGGGCTGATCAGGGTAAGCACGAAGCTGGCGACGGACTCGGTGCAGATCGAGGTCCAGGACAATGGTCCGGGCATGCCCGAGCACGTCCGCCTCCGGGTGTTCGACCCCTTCTACACCACCAAGGCAGTGGGGAAGGGCACCGGTCAGGGCCTGAGCATGGCCTACGCCGTCGTCGTGACGAAGCACGGCGGGCGCCTCGAGGTCGACTCGGCTCCCGGACACGGCACGACGTTCAGCATCACCCTGCCGCTCACGGCCGGTGACCAGAGTCCCTGAACCCGTGCCCCGGCCCTGGCGAAGGGCGGCCGGTACCATGCAGTGGTGACGCAGACGGAGGAACAGGACCACCCCCAGCTGCGCACGGCCCGACGCGCCGGCTTGATCGACCAGGTCATCGAACAGTTGCACCGGCAGATCACCTCCGGCACCTGGCCGATCGGCGGCCGGATCCCCACCGAGTCCGAACTCGCCCAGCTGACCGGAACCAGCCGCAACACCGTCCGCGAGGCGGTGCAGTCCTTGGTGCATGCGGGACTGTTGGAACGTCGCCAGGGGTCGGGCACCTACGTCCTGGCCGCAAGCGAGCTGGCGGGGGCGGTGAGCCGGCAGGTGGCCGGCGCGCACCGGGTCCACGTGCTGGAGGTACGGCGGGCGCTCGAGGTGGGAGCGGCACGGCTGGCGGCCCTGCGGCGCACCGACGAAGACGTCGCCGAGCACAAGCGGTTGATCGCCGCCCGCAACGAGGCCTCGCGCGAGGGCAACGCGGACGGCGTTGTGGCCTACGACGTGCTGCTGCACCGGGCCATCGTGCAGGCCTCGCGGAACCCGGTGCTGATCGAGCTGTACGAGAACTTCTTGGGGGCCCTCGGCGAGAGCGTCCGGCTCAACCTGGTGACCCACGGCCAGTTCGATGTCACCGAGCATCTGGCCCTGATCCGTGCGATCGAGGTCGGGGACGGCGAACAGGCGGCGTCCGAGGCGGCCTGCTACCTCGACGTCCTGATCGGCCAGGCCCAATCCGACTGATCGTGCTCGGGCTTCATCGCCCGGCACGACCTGGCCGAAGCGACCCGGCCGCCCGGCGGCTGGTATCGTCGGGCCGTCCCGAGCCCCCGTAGCTCAGGGGATAGAGCACCGCCCTCCGGAGGCGGGAGCGCAGGTTCGAATCCTGCCGGGGGCACCATCCAGATGGGAAACACCGCGGCATATGGCACCGAGCGCCGAGTTGGTTATCCAAGGTACTTGGCGGCTCAATCGGAGTGCATGACCGGGGGTCCGCCGGATCTGCTCTCGCGACGAGACGGACTCCGACCAAGCAATACGGAGGGCCAGGCTCGCATGCCGCGGCCCGCTACCCCACCTGGCCGCCCCCAGCCAACGAACACGCTGGCCACCTTTCCGGAACCCCTGCCCCGGAACGGTTCACGGTGCCCGCACACTCCGCGCGCCTGGCCAACCTGACCCGGCGGGGCGGCGGCCGGGTGGTCGCGGTCGGCACCACCGTGGTGCGCGCCCTGGAGACCGCGACGACACCCTGGGGAGAGGTCCGACCCGCGGCGGGCTGGACCGAACTGGTCCTCGACGGCGGCCGCCGAACCCGCACCGTGGACGGACTGATCACCGGACTGCACGAGCCGGAGGCGAGTCACCTGCGACTGCTCACCGCGGTCGCCGGCGCGGACCTGGTCGCCACCGCCTACGCCTCGGCCCTCGCCGGTGACTACCTGTGGCACGAGTTCGGCGACTCGATGCTGTTCCTGCCCCACTAGGCATCATGGCCAGGGCCGGCGTCCTGGGATGGGCACGCCGTAGGCACGCCGGTACCCTGAGTGGCTACCCAGGAGTCGCTGGCGCGAGTGGGGGCCCAACGTGCGCGAGACACCCGGAGCCGCCCGACGTGCGCCGCCGACGGCCGAGCGGGTGCTGGAACGGGCCGATCATCTGGGGCTCCTCGCCGGCTGGTCCGGCGAGGCCGCGCGTACCGGGCGGATGGTCCTGGTCGCCGGAGAGGCCGGGGTCGGCAAGACCACCGTGGTGAACGGGTTCCTACGCGGGCTGTCACCGCGCACGCCGGTGCTGCGGGGCTGGTGTGAATCCCTGTCCACGCCGCGCCCCCTGGCGCCCCTGCTGGATGTCGCGGCGCAGACCGGCGGCCCGCTGGCCGCGGCGGTGGAGTCCGATCCGAGGCCACCGGAGGTGATCGGTGTTCTGCTGACGACCCTGGCCCGCTGGCCGGGAACCGTGCTCGTGATCGAGGACCTGCACTGGGCGGACGATGCGACGCTGGACCTGGTCCGGCTGGTCAGCCGGCGGATCGCCGACGTCCCGGCGCTGGTGGTCGCGACCTACCGGGACGACGAGGTCGGCCCCGCCCACCCGCTGCGGGTGCTGCTCGGCGACCTCGGCACCCGGCCCGGCGTGCGCCGGTTGCCGGTGGCGCCGCTGACCGAGGCCGGGGTTGCCGAGCTGGCCACCGGCGGCGACGTCGACGTTGGTGAGCTGTACCGGCTCACCGCGGGCAACCCGTTCCACGTCACCGAGGTCCTGGACGCCGCCACCGGATCTCGGAGAGCAGGCGTACCCGCCACGGTGCGCGACGCGGTGCTGGCGCGGGTCGCGCGCCTGTCCGCCTCGGCTCGTCGGGCGCTGGAGGCGGCGGCCGCCATCGGTACGCCACTGGACCTGGGCCTGCTCCGCGCGGTGGCGGGCGGGGACGCGGCATCCCTCGACGAGTGCGCCGAGGCAGGCGTGCTGCGGGCGGACGGCGAGCGGGTGGCGTTCCGTCACGAGCTCGCCCGGCGGGCCGTCGAGGAGGCTCTGCCCCCGGCGCGGCGAAGCGAATTGCACGCCGACATCCTGCGCGGGCTCGTCGAGGCCGGTAACGCCCCGGCTGCGCGGCTCGCCCACCACTCAGTCGCCGCCGGGGACCGGGCCGCCGCCCGCCGCTACGCGGAGCAGGCGGCCCGGAGCGCCGCCAGGCTCGGGGCGCACCGGGAAGCGGCCGCCCAGTTCCGGCGGGTCCTGGACGTCGCCGACCCGGCCGTCACGCCGGAGCGTGCCGAGCTGCTGCTGGCCCATTCGCTGGAGTGCTCGCTCAGCGACCAACTCGACGAGGCCATGGCGAGCGCCGAGGAGGCACTGCGGATCCGGCGCGCCCTGGGCGACCGGCTTCAGGAGGGCGACACCCTGCAGTTCCTGGCCCGGCTGGCCTGGATGTGCGAGCGGACCGGCGACGCCGAGCCACTGGCCC
>CAYYCE010000118.1:0-829 GCA_964469635.1 uncultured Kineosporiaceae bacterium | reverse complement strand
TGAGGCCCGGCAGGCGGTCCAGGTGCTGGAGACGTTGCCGCCCGGACCCGAGCTGGCCCTCGCCTACGCCCAGCGTGCCCGGCTGTGCAACCACCTGAACGCCACTGTCTCCGCTGCGGATTGGGCGCGGCGCGCGCTGGAGCTTGCCGGGACGGAACCCCAGATCGTGATCGACGCCACCATCGATCTGGGGCTGGCTCTGGGGCTTACCGAGGAGGACCCTTCCGCCGGGATCGCCCTGATCGAGGAGGGCCTCCGGCGAGCCCGGGGGCTGCGACTCGACGAGCCGTCCGGGCGCGGCCTGTTCCAGCTCGGCCGGGTCGCCTGGCAGCGCCGCCGGTTGGCCGAGGCAGACCGCTGGCTGCGGATCGGGGCCGAGTTCTGCGCCGACCGGGGCGCCGAGATGTTCCACGACTACTGCGTCGCCCTGCGCGCGGACGTGCTGCTCGACCGCGGCCTCTGGGCCGAGGCCGAGGTGCTGGGTCGGCAGGCGTGGCAGCGCACCACGCCGACGTCGTCCGGGATCCGGACCATGTTCGTGTGCGTGGCGCTCGGCCGGCTCCACGCGCGGCGGGGCACTCCGGGGCCTGCGGACTTCCTCGGTGTCGCGCAGGACCTGGCTCGGGTCCTGCCCGGGGATCCCGGGTTGAACGTGGTGGCCGCACGGGCCGAGGCGGCCTGGCTGGCCGGACGGCTGCCGGAGCTGGTCGACCCACTGCGCCAAGCGGTCACCGAGCTGTCCAGACCCGACCGGGTGGGCAGTTGGCAGCTGGCTGAGGTGTGTTGGTGGCTGCACGCTGCCGGTGCGGAGGACGTCGAGCTCGGGGGC
>CAYYCE010000117.1:0-7861 GCA_964469635.1 uncultured Kineosporiaceae bacterium | reverse complement strand
TCCGGCGGTGGGCCGCGACGGCATCGGCACCCAGCAGCAGGACGCCCTCACCGCCCTCCCCCGCCCCGCCGACCTCGCGTCGGACGAGTTCGACGCCGGCGGCCGCGGCGATCCCGGCGACCCGATCCGCCAGCTCGGCGTCGCCGGTCACCAGGTGCGCCCGCGGCGATCGCGCCCCGGGGGTCAGGGAGTACTCCGGGGGACGGGACGAGCTCACGGGAACCTCCGGGATGGTCGGTTCCACGAGCCTGGCCGGTGCTGCCGCGAGCACGCCGGCGCGACCCGGGACGCCTGTGGACAACGTCACCTGACGGGCCCAGGTGGGGACGCAACGATGGGGTCGTGGCAACGCCGCGGGCGACAAGAAGACGCGGGGGCAAAATATGACGACCCCCGCTGGGGGGGAGCGGGGGTCGTCCGCCGGTCCGGCTCGGGGGGGAGGAGTCGGACGGCCGCGCGGCTTGTAGGCCGACAGCAGCAAGTGTGCACCTGTGCTGCACGGCCTTCAAGCGCGCCGACAAGATTAGTACCCCGATCGGGTGGCGCTGGCGCACCGAACTCGCGACTCCGCCAAGAGTCTGCGGAATCAGGGGTCATTAAGGGGTCTTCACGACGAAATCGGGCGTATTCCGGGCTTGGGACGAGGGACACCCGGAGACCTCCGATGCCGCCCCGGCCCGGCCCACCGCCATCACCCACCTATTCTGGAAGGGTGTCGGCAGACCCATCGACCTCGCATTCACCCCCTCGACCCGCGGCATTCTTCGATCTGGACAAGACCGTAATCGCCAAGTCGAGCACCCTCGCCTTCGCCAGACCGTTCCTGGCCGGCGGGCTGATCACCCGCCGCACCGTCGTCCGCAACGCCTACGCGCACTTCCTCTACCAGGTGGGCGGTGCCGACCACGACCAGATGGAGCGGATGAGGGAGTACCTCTCGGCCCTGGTCGCGGGCTGGAACGTGCAGCAGGTCCGCGACATCGTCGCCGAGACACTGGACGAACTGATCACTCCGGTGGTCTACCGGGAGGCGACCGCTCTGATCGCCGACCACCACGCAGCAGGTCGGGACGTCGTGATCGTCTCCTCGTCGGGGGCCGAGGTGGTCGAGCCGATCGGCGAGATGCTGGGCGCCGATCGTGTCGTGGCCACCCGGATGCGGGCCGCCGACGGCGCCTACACCGGTGACATCGAGTTCTACGCCTACGCGGAGAACAAGGCCGTCGCCCTGCGCGAACTCGCCGATCGGCACGGCTACGACCTGACCGCCAGCTACGCCTACAGCGATTCGTTCACGGATCTGCCGATGCTCGAGGCGGTCGGGCACCCGCACGCCGTCAATCCCGATCGAGCGCTGCGCAGGGAGGCCGTCGCCCGGGAATGGCCCGTGCTCGACTTCAACCATCCGGTCACCCTGCGGGATCGGTTGCCGCAGATGCAGATCCCGCACGTCACGATGCCGCACATCCCGATGCCCCAGGTGCCGATGCCCGAACTGAGGAGGCCGTCACCGGCAACCGCGATGGCCGCCGCCGTGGCGGGCGGCGCCCTCGTCGTCACCTACCTGGCCGGACGACGACGGGCCCGCGACACCCGCTGACATCCCGCCCCGCACCGGGGTCAGGACGCCTCGCTGGGCAGCCGCCCCGCGAGGACGGCGTCGCACACCGCGCGCCCCTCGCCGACACCGGCCACCACGGCCTCGGCGAACAGGTTCAGCCAGGCGACCACACCCTCGGCCCCGCCGACCGCGTACCGGGCCAGCGTCAGCGGGTAGATCGGGCCGCGGGCCACCAACCCCGCCTCCCAGACGGCGACACCGGTGACGTCGACGCCCCGGCCGACCAGGATCGAGCGACACAGGGCGCGCGCCACCACCCCGTTGCCGGCCACGAACGGCCGCACCACGGCGAGCTCGGCGTGGGCCAGGGCGGCGACCATCAGGGCGGGCGCCTCGGTGGGTACGGTGAGCAGTTCGACCAGGCCGCCGAGGCGGGCGGTCAACGCCTCGTCCCGCGGCGCCGGGACGACACTGCCCGTCGGGTCGAGCAGGTCCTGCCCGTCCCCCGGCTCCTCGCCGGCGGCGCGGGGACGCCCGAGCGCCTCCTCATCCACCAGGGACGCCGCCGCCGCCACGTGGAGGACGGCGAGCGCCTGCAGCGGGGCGCGCTGCCAGGTGGTCCCGAGCCGGTCCAGGGCGGCCAGTGCCCGAACGACGCCGTGCATGCTCCGACCGGCCGCGTCGTCCGGGTAGCCGCAATGACCTCGGACGGCGTCCCGCACCAGAGCGACCGGCAGCCGGACGCCGGACAGCACCGCGCTCGCGCGGGCGGCACGCACCATGGCCTCGGCGGCGGCCTCGGCGCGGTGGCGGCGCATCGCCGGATGCGATCGCAGCTCGAGGCAGGCCCGGCGGGCGGCGTCCGCCGCGTCCGCGACATCGGGGCGGGCGGCGAGGGCGGCCAGGACATCGCTCACCCACCCAAGGATGGCAGACAGCCCGCCGGCACCCCGAGCGAGGCCCGCCGCAACGGGCCCGATCTCAGACGGGCACGGACATCGCCCGGCAGGTCGAACGCAGCCCGGCGGCGCCCCGGTAGAGGTGGGCGTCCAGGCCCGCCCGGCGGGCCGCCGCCACGGACTCGGGCCGGGCGGCCACGAACAACTTCGGCCCGTACCCGGCCGGCACGCCCCGAAGCAGGCGGGCGAAGAACCGCGGATCGGTGCCGTGGTGGGCACCCTGGGGCGCCGGCACCGCCCCTGCGGGCTGGGCACCGGGGACGAGCAGGTGGAAGACCGCCAACTGTTCGGCGTAGCGCTGCCCCCAGATCGACTGGGCGCCGACCGCGTGGTGGTCGAGACCGACCAGGTACCAGCCGCCGGTCCGCAGTTCGAGCAGCAGCTCCATGACGGCCACGTCCACGCTCGCGTACAGCCCGGAGACGATGTCGACGAGGGTCGCGTCGCTGCCGTGCCAGGCGAGCCGCGCCCGTAGATGCCTGGCGTACTCCGACTCACCCAACCGGCCGTCCTCGAAGGCGGTCAGAGCGTCGTCGCGCAGTTGATCCGGCCTGGCCAGCGCGACAGCCCCGTCGTTGGCGGCGACCAGCCGCCGGTAGACGTCCTCGAAGCGGACCTCCGCCACGACGCTGGCGAGATCGCAGAGAAGAACCGGCACGCGAGCACCGTAGTGCGCTCACCCGCTGAAGCCCGGTCGCGACACAGCGACACCGGCTGCTCGATGAAAACAACCGCCCGGCGCCCCGGCGGGGCGCTACCGCGCACCGGTCCATCGGGAGTCCCCACGGGCCACTAGCGTTCGCAGCGTGGTCACCGCGAGCGACGCCGGCTCGATCCTGACTCTGGTCATGGTCGTGTTACTGGTCCTCGCCATCGCCCTGGTGGTGGGACACACGGTGCTGCGGCGCCGGGACCTGGGGACCACGGCCGACCGGACGACCTTCGCCACCCTGCACACCGCCGCCCAGGCGAGCCCGCACCTGCGCGAGGGGCTGACGCGCGCCGGGGCCTCGCGCGCCGTGCGACAGCTCCGGACCCTGCTCGGCACGCCCGCGGTGGCGATCACGGACACGACCTCGCTGCTGGCCTGGGACGGCGCCGGGGCCGCCACGCACAGCGACGCCGCGATCGAGCACGCCACCGCCGTGGTGAGCACCGGGCGCACGATCGTGCTCGGCCACGACGCGGTGACCTGCACCAAACCGGCCTGCCCGATCCGTTCGGCGGTGGTGGCACCGCTGGTCAGCGAGGAGCGCGTCGTCGGCACTCTGATCGCCTTCGCAGCCGAGGGCACCGCCGGCCTGGTCCGAGCCACCCACGAGGTGGCGCTGTGGGTCTCGACGCAACTGGACCTGGCAGAGCTGGACCGCCAGCGCACCCGCACCATGGAGGCCGAGCTGCGGGCGCTGCGGGCCCAGATCAGCCCCCACTTCATCTACAACTCCCTCGCGGCGATCGCCTCGTTCGTGCGCACCGACCCCGAGCGGGCCCGTGAGCTCCTGCTGGAGTTCGCCGACTTCACCCGATACGCGTTCCGCCGCAGCGGCGAGTTCACCACCCTGGCCGACGAGCTGCGCAACGTGGAGCGCTACCTGGTGCTCGAGCAGGCCCGGTTCGGCGACCGGCTGCGGGTGCAGCTCCAGGTCGCACCCGAGGTGCTGTCAGTGGTGGTGCCGTTCCTGGCGATCCAGCCGCTGGTGGAGAACGCCATCCAGCACGGGCTCGAGGACAAGACCGGCCCCGGCAGGGTCACCCTGGGGGCCTTCGACGCCGGGGCGGAGGCGCTGATCTGGGTCGAGGACGACGGGCTGGGCACCGATCCTGAGGCGATGCGCCAGGTGCTCTCGGGGGCGAGCGAGTCCGATTCGATCGGCATGGGCAACGTGGACGCCCGGCTGCGTCAGGTGTTCGGCGACGACTACGGGCTGGTGGTGGAGACCGCCCCCGGCGCCGGCACCAAGGTCAGCTTCCGGGTGCCCAAGTTCGCCCCAGGCGTCCGGCCCAACTGAGGCCCTCACGCCCCCGTGCCGGCGCCGACGGTCGAGGACACCGCGGCGATCACCTCGGCCAACACGCGCTCGGCCTCGGCGTGGTCGACCTGGCAGGTCCCAGCGGCCGTGTGCCCACCCCCGCCGTAGCGCAGCATCACCGACCCGATGTCCACGCAGGAGGACCGGTCGAGAATCGACCTGCCGACGGCCAGAACGGTGTTCGCCCGGTCGCGACCCCAGATCACGTGCACGCTCACCCGAGTCTGCGGGAACATCGCGTAGATCATGAATCGGTTCCCGGCATGGATCGTCTCCTCGCCCCGCAGGTCCACCACCGCAACGTCGTGGTGCATCGTGGTGACCCGTCGCAGCTGGGCCTCGAACAGCGGACGCTGGGCCTCGAACAGGTCCACCCGTTCGGCGACGTCCGGGATCGAGAGGATGTCGTCCACGTCCTGATGGGTGGCGCAGTAGTCGATCAGCTCCATCATCAGTTGGTAGTTGGAGATCCGGAAGTCACGGAACCGGCCCAGGCCCGTCCGGGAGTCCATGAGGAAGTTGAGCAGCGTCCACCCCTGCGGGCGGAGGATGTCCTCGAGGGTGTACTCGGCCGCGTCGGCCGCGTCGACCGCCCACATCATGTCCTCCGAGACGTCCGGGAACGTCTCGGCCCCCCCGAAGTGCTCGTAGACCACCCGGGCGGCCGACGGCGCGTCGGACATCAGCACGTGCTCGGCGCGGTGGCCGCCCGAGCCGGCCTGGACGGGGCCGGCCTGGACGGGGCCGGCCTGGACGGGCACCGCCAGCCGCTCGGCCTCGGATCTGTGGTGGTCCAACACCAGGTGGGCGGCCGGGTCGTAGGGCAGATTGGTCAGGATGTCCCGGTCGGTGAGCGCCACCTTGCCGTCCTGGACATCCTTGGGGTGGACGAACAGGATGTCGTCGATCAGCCCGATCCTGCGCAGCAGCACGGCACAGACCAGACCGTCGAAATCGCTGCGAGTGACCAGCCGGTGCTTGCTCACGCGCCCTCCCCAGTAGACTTCTCGGATCCCTCCCGGGTCTTCATCGGCACCTTGACGGGACTTCTGGAATCCCGGCCCGAGCCAGGCCGTCCACCCGCGCTCGCGGTGTGAGTCATGCCTCGTCCAACCCTCGCGTTCGCGGCGGGACGCGTCGTACCCTCCCCACATGCCTGTGACGCCGCCCACCTGCCAACCGCTGCGGGCGTTGGTGGTGGACGACGAACGGCCGGCCCTCGAGGAGCTCGCCTACCTGTTGTGCCAGGACCCACGGATCGGCACCCTGCGCACCGCCTCCAGCGGGGCCGAGGCGTTGCGGGCCCTGGACGCCGAGGGCGTGGACGTCCTCTTCTGCGACGTGCGCATGCCCGGCCTCGACGGCCTCGACCTGGCTCGCGTCCTGGCCCGGTTCAGCCAGCGTCCCCAGGTCGTGTTCGTCACCGCCTACGACCGCCACGCCATCGACGCCTTCGACCTTCGCGCCACCGACTACGTGATGAAGCCGGTGCGACCCGAACGCCTGGCCGAGGCGGTGCGCCGGGTCGTGGAGGGGGCCGCCGTCACCTCCGAGGCCACCGTCAAGCCCGAGGACGAGACCATCGCCGTCGAATTGGGCGGGGTCACCCGGTTCGTCCAGCGATCCCAGGTGCGCTTCGTGGAGGCCCACGGCGACTACGCCCGGCTGCACACCTCCTCCAGTTCCCACCTGGTGCGGATCCCGCTGACGACACTCGAGGAGCGCTGGGCCGAGGCCGGGTTCATCCGGATCCACCGGAGCACCCTGGTCGCGCTCCCGCACGTGGACGAGATCCGGGTGGACGGCGGACGCTGCGCCGTCCGGCTGGGGGACAGCATCCTGCAGGTGAGCCGGCGACACACCAAGGAGCTGCGGGATCGGCTGGTGCGCGCGGCCAGTCTGTCCAAGGAACTGCGGTGACCCGCGGAGGCACTCCCCGGTCGGGGGGGGCGCGGCCGCAGCGCCCGGCGTCCCTGCCACGGGCGACACCCCCCTCCCGTCCGGCGCGGGTGCGGGTCACCAACCCGCGCATGGGGACGACGACCCGTCCCACGGCCCGCTCGCCCGCCAGCGAGATCGACGAGCAGACCTACCTCGGGGCGGTCTACATGCGGTCGCTGATCCGGGTGCAGCTGCGCCAGGCCAGCCTGCTCATCGTTGTCCTGATGCTTCTGCTGATCGCCCTGCCGGTGGTATTCGCGTGGCAGCCGGCGCTGTCGGACGTCCGGATCGTCGGCGTCCCGCTGCCGTGGCTGCTGCTGGGGGCCGGCACCTATCCGTTGATGTCCCTGGCGGCCCTGTGGCTGGTCCGGGCCGCCGACCGGGCCGAACGCGATTTCGGCGAGATGGTGGACCGTCCGTGATCGCGAACTCGGTGACCTGGCCTGCGGTCGCGGCCGTCGTCCTGGTCACCATCGCCACGCTGGGCGTGGGCTCGCTGGGCCTCCGCTCACGCACGACCTCGGACTTCTACGTCGCCTCGCGGGCGGTCAGCCCCTGGCTGAACGCCTCGGCGATCGGCGGGGAGTACCTGTCGGCGGCGAGCTTCCTGGGCATCGCGGGGCTGATGCTGGCCTTCGGTGCGGACATCCTCTGGTATCCCGTGGGGTACACCGCCGGCTACCTGGTGCTGCTCGCCCTGGTGGCCGCTCCGTTGCGTCGTTCCGGGGCCTACACGCTGCCGGACTTCGCCGAGATCCGCCTGGACTCGCCGACGGTCCGGCGGATGGCCTCTGTCCTGGTGGTCGGCATCGGGTGGCTCTACATCCTGCCGCAGTTCCGGGGCGCGGGCCTGGCCATGCGGACCGTGACCGGCGCGGCGCCGTGGATGGGCTCGGCCCTGGTGGCGCTCATCGTGCTGATCAACGTCGTGGCCGGAGGGATGCGTTCGATCACCTTCGTGCAGGCCTTCCAGTTCTGGCTCAAGCTCACGGCGATCGCCCTCCCGGTGGTCTTCCTGGCCCTGGCCTGGCGGGCGGACGGCGCCCCGGACCCATCGGCGGAGCAGCTGCCCAGAGTGCGCGCAGAGACCACGGTGACGCTGCAGGACACCGTCCGGGCCACCGTCGTCGAGCCGGTGACGCTGGTGGCGGACGGCGTGGTGAACGGCGTCGAGGTGCACGGCAGCACCCGGTGGCCCGTCGGGCAGGTCGAGATCGCCCGGGGCACCAGCGTCACCCTGCCCGCCGGCGCCGCCGTCCCCCACATCGACCAGGTGACGGTGAGCGACGGGATGCAGTGGACCACCCCGGCCTCGGGCGCCGGCGGCCGCGGCCACCCGCTGTACCGGATCCTGTCCCTGCTGCTGGCGC
>CAYYCE010000116.1:0-7888 GCA_964469635.1 uncultured Kineosporiaceae bacterium | reverse complement strand
TGGGTGCCCCTGCGCGGCGAGTAGCTCGCGGCTCTGGGGCACCAACACGAATGGCCGGGGGTGCCTATCTCCGGCCCCACAACCGGCGGTAAAGGGCGGCCGACTTCGGGTTCTGCTTGGTCTGGAACAGATCGCCCTTGATATAGGAGTCGGGTTCGCTGAAATAGTCCTCGAAGACCAGCACGTCGGCGTTGTCGTTGAAGAAGTGGAACATCTTCTCCATGAAGAAGGTGCTGTCCCCCGGCCCCTGCACGCCGTCCAGCCCCCATTCCGGCACCGCGAATCCCTTGTCGTGGGCCCGGGCGAACTCCACCCCGTCGCGCAGTCCGGGCGCCCACGGCGGGGCGATGGCGCGTTGCCAGTCGGTCTCGTTCGAGGACAGGAGCTTGAACCGGTTGTAGTGGTCCATCGAGATGCCGTCGACCACGTCGTCGCCCGGGTACATCTCGTATAGCGGGGCTGACCGGTCGCTGGACCCGGTCAGCACGGTGCCGCAGTTGAGGTCCACCCAGAAGGTGAACTTCGGCGAGACCGAGCGCATCACCGTTCGGATGTGGCGGAAGGCGGCCTTGTACTCGTCGACGGTGTCGGCGGTCACCGCCCAGGGGAACCAGTACCCGTTGGCCTCGACACCCATCCTGATCGCGGCGTCGCCGTGGCCGGCGGCCACCAGTTGCCGGGCAACGGTCCGGAAGATCGAGTCGTGCGAGCCGTCGAGGACGTCCTTCCACTTCCCCTTGCGGTTCTTGGGCAGCAAGGGCAGGCCGTAGGCCAGCCGCCCCTTGAAGGAGGAGAAGTTGCTGGCCGCCCAGCCGCTGTTGGCGATCTCGGTCCAGGACCCGTACGAGGGGTAGACGGTGGCGAAGTCCATCGGGGTGCCTCGCCAGGTGCCGGCAGCGTCGGCGTGCGCGCCGGTGATGGCGCCGCCGGTCCAGATGCCGCTGTGCCAGGGCAGCCCCGAGCGGGGGGTGCCGTACATCCGCACCGCGATCGACCCGGGCACCGGCCCGGACGAGGAGGTGTCGGCGGAGGCCCCGGCCGATGGCGTGCCCGTGTCGGAGCCGGTGGCCGGGGCGGAGCCCGAGACCGAGACCGAGGGGGAGACCGCGGTGGCGTCCGGCGAGGCGTCGGCGGAGGCCGTGACCACCGTCTGGGCGACGGTCTGCGGATCGTCCCCCCGGCGGTCGACCCGGACCAGGTAGATCCCCGAGGCCACCAGGACCAGGACGAGTCCGCCGGCGAGTCCCAGCCGAAGACGGCGCTGCTGTCGCCGCCACTGCCGGTCGTCGCGCAACTGCCGTGCCTGGTAGGCGAGCGGGTCCAGTTCCCGGCGGGCGGTCGTCGGCACGCCCGAAGGGGGGGTCGGCGTCTCGCCTGCGGGGGTGGGCACCTCACGGGACGAGGTGGGCGCCATTGAGCTGCCCTCCTCGCCGCCGACCATGGGTGAACCGTAGGTGGCCCACACGGTTGGTCACAACCGAACTGCCGAACCACCGTTCGCCGGGCATCTCCCGCCCGCTTCGGGGCGTGGGTCCGATCACTCTGGGTGGTTGCAGGAAGCCTTCAGGTGGTCGGCGGCGTGGTCGTCCGGCCCGGTCGGTCCGCCGTCCGGGCCGCTGTCACGATGGGGACATGCGCTTGGTGGCCTGTGACCTCGACGGCACCGTGGTGGGCCGCGACGGCGCGATCTCCCCGCGCACCGTGGACGCGTTCGCGGCCTGCGAGCGCGCCGGGGTGGGCGTGCTGTTCGTGACCGGCCGGCCGGTCCGCTGGATGGCTCCGGTCGCCGAGGCCACCGGACATCGGGGGGTCGCCATCTGCGGCAACGGCGCCGTGATCTACGACTTGAGCGGTGAGCGCATGCTGGCCGTCCGGGCGTTGACCGCCACGGCGGCGCTGGCCACGGTCGACGCCCTGCGCGCCGTCCTGGACGACGTGGCCTTCGCGTTCGAGACGGTGGCCGGGTTCCGTCGTGAACCCGGCTATCACCCGACGCACGACCCGGCCCGGCAGGCTGCGGTGGGCACGGTGGAGGAGCTGCTGACCGCCGAGCTGCCGACCGAGGATCCGCAGGTGCTCAAGGTGCTGTGCCGCAGCCGCACCCAGTTCGCCGACGCCATGCTGGCGCTGGCCCGCCCGGCGCTGGTGGGTCTGGCGGAGCCGGTGCACTCCAACGCCGCCGACCGATTGCTGGAGGTCAGCGCCCTAGGGGTGAGCAAGGCCTCCACCCTGGCCCTGGTGGTCGCCGAACGGGGGGTCACCCCGGCCGAGGTGGTCGCCTTCGGCGACATGCCCAACGACGTCCCGATGCTGCGCTGGGCCGGTCGCGGCTACGCCATGGCCGACGGGCATCCCGAGGCGCTGGCCGCCGCCGACGCGGTGGCACCGCCGCTGCGCGAGGACGGCGTGGCACAGGTGCTCGAGGACCTGCTGCGCCGGCGTGGGACGGCGCGGGGTTGAGGGGTCATCGCGGGGCTGACGGGTCGCGCCCGACGCCCAGGGCCTCCCTCACCCTCTCGATCGCCGCCTGCTCCCTCGGGCTGGCGCCGTCCGCGGCCACGGCCACCTCGTGGACGCACGCCATCACGGCGTCGCGGTAGCCGGCGGCCCGGTCCGGCACCTTGGCGTCCACCACGGCCGCGGCCCGCCGGATCAGGTCGAGGGCCTCGATCTGGAGCTCCTGCGCCGAGTGTGCCGACGGCCCCTGCCGATGCCCGCCGGTCAGCAGCGCTCGGATCGGTGCCGGTGTGCGCGCCACCGCCCTCGACGCGGCGATCGCCTCCGCGAGATGCTCGAACGGGCCCGTCTCGGTCAGCGACACCAGGGCGCAGGCCCGGACCACCGCCGAATGCAGCAGGGTGAGATCGTCCTCGACCAGGTCGGTGACGGGACGGGCCGCCACCGGACTAGAGGTACTGACCGGTCGAGCGGCCCGGGTCCTCGCCATCCGGTCGGCGCGGCATCCCCGGGCCCGGCATGCCCGGCATCTCCGCGGCCATACCGGGCACCCCCCCGGGCAGTGCCCGGCGCATCTGTTCGAGCTGGGCGCGAGCGGCCATCTGCTGGGCGAACAGGGCGGTCTGGATGCCGTGGAACAGCCCTTCCAGCCAGCCGACGAGCTGGGCCTGGGCGATCCGCAGCTCGGCGTCCGACGGGGTGGCGCTCTCCGCGAAGGGCAATGTGATCCGGCGCAGTTCCTCCACCAGCTCGGGCGCGAGGCCCTGTTCGAGCTCCTTGAGCGAGCGTTCGTGGATCTCGGCCAGCCGGGTCCGCCCGGCCTCGTCCAACGGAGCGCTGCGCACCTCCTCCAGCAGTTGCTTGATCATGCTGCCGATGCGCATCACCTTGGCCGGTTCCTCGACCAGTTCGGCCGGACTGCGTTCGCCCTCCTCGGTGGTCCCGCCGACGGCCATGCCGTCCGGGGTCACCACCAGGATCCGCTGGCCGCCGCCGGTGGCCGTGTCGTCGCTGCTTGCCCCGCCGCCGCCCGGTGGCTGCTCCTCGGGGCCGGTTGTCTCGGTCATGGACCCATCCTGCCGTGGACGCCGTGCCCGCGCCGATCCGGCGCCGATCCGGCGCCCCCACCGCCCGGGCGGGCTCCGTACAGTGGGCCCCGTGAGCGAGCAGCGCGGTTACGACGTGGCGGCGCTGCGGGTCGCCTACCCAGCGCTTTCCGATGGTTGGGTCTACCTGGACGGGGCCGCCGGGACCCAGGTCCCCGAGGACGTGATCGCCGCGGAATCGGCGGCCTACCGGGCCGGGATCGGCAACCACGGCGGGTTCTTCGCCGCCTCGGCCCGTTCCGACGCGCTCACCGACGCGGCCCGGACGGCGGTCGCCGACCTGGTCGGCCTGCCCGGGCCCGACGCGCCGTCCGGGGTGGTGCTCGGCCCCAGCACGACCGCCCTGACGTACCGGTTCGCCGAGACCCTGGCCCGCACCTGGGACGCCGGCGACGAGATCGTGCTGACCCGTCTCGACCACGACGCGAATGTACGGCCGTGGGTGCGGGCCGCCGCGCGCGCCGGGGTCGTCGTCCGTTGGGCGGACCCGGTGCTGGCGAGCCTGGACCTGCCGACCGAGGCGATCACCACCCTCCTCGGCGGGCGTACCCGGCTGGTCGCGGTGACGGCGGCCTCCAACGTCGTGGGCACCCGGCCGGACGTCCCGGCGATCGTCCGGGCCGCCCACGCGGTCGGTGCGCTGGTCTACGTCGACGGGGTGCACGCCACCCCGCACACCTCGGTGGACGTCGCCGCCCTGGGCGTGGACTTCTTCGCCACCAGCGCCTACAAGTGGTCCGGACCGCACCTGGCGGCGGTGGCGGCCGATCCCCGGCTGCTGGCGCGCCTCGACCCGCCGCGGCTGGACTCGGTGGACGACCGCGGCCCCGGTCGGTTCGAGCGCGGCACCGCACCGTTCGCCCAGCACGCCGGGCTCGCGGCCGCCGTCGATCACCTGGCCGCCCTGATGCCGGCGCCCCCGGGCGGTGCGACCCGGCGCGAGCGGCTGGTTGCCTCGATGGCGGCGGTCCAGGCCCACGAGGCCACCCTGCTCCGGCGACTGCTCGACGCCCTGACCGGCATGGAGCACGTGGAGCGCATCGGGGCGCCCACCCGGCAGGCCCCCACGGTCTGGTTCCGGGTGCGTGGGATGAGCCCGGACGACGTGGCGCGGGCCTGCGCGGGGGCCCGGGTCAACGTGTGGTCGGGTCACAACTACGCCTGGGAGCTGGCGGGGCTGCTGGGGATCCGCGACAGCGGGTCGGCGGTGCGGGCAGGGATGTCCTGCTATACCTCGACCGAGGACGTCGACCGCCTGCTCGAGGTGCTCGACGACCTGGGTTCGACGACGGGAGGCCGGGAATGAGCATCGAGGTCGAACTGCCCCGCCTGCTCGAGGTGGCCTCCTCCTTCGGGACGACGCCGATGATCCTGACCACCGACGCCGACGGCAGGCCGCGTGCCTCGGCCACGTCGCTGACCTGGGAGGGCACCACCGCCACGGCCCGGGTCGGTCGGCGGTCGCTCGCCAACGCCGGCGAGCGCCCGCTGGTGAGTCTGCTCTGGCCGGCCCCGCCGGGGGAGCGGCTCGCGCTGCTGGTCGACGGCCATGCCGGGATCATCACGCCGGACGACGACCAGCGCGAGGGAGGGTTCGTCGTCGTCGAGGTCTCGCGGGCGATCCTGCACGTCGTGCTCTGAACGAGCCCGACCCGACTCGCGGGCGTCGGCCTCCCGCGATTGGCCCCGCGTCGGCCCCCGGCGTTGATCGCCGGTTCTGCGGGCAACGACCCCTCCTCCTGGGGTGATTTCCCGCAGAACCGACGATCAAGCGGTCTGGGTGGAGCGGTTGGGTGGTTGGTCTGGGTGGTCTGATCAGAGGGTCAGCAGCACCTTGCCGACGTGGGCCGAGCTCTCCACCAGGCGGTGGGCGTCGGCCACCGACTCCAGCGGCAGCCGCTCGTGGATCACCGGGGCGACCACCCCGTCGGCGATCAGCGGCCACACGTGTTCGACCACGCCGGCCACGATCGCGGCCTTCTCGGCGATCGGCCGGGACCGCAGCGACGTGGCCAGGACCGCGGCCCGCTTCGACAGCAGCACGCCGAGGTCGAGCTCGGCGCGCCGTCCGCCCTGCAGCCCGATCACCACCAGCCGGCCGTTGACCGCCAGCACGTCCACGTTGCGCGCCAGGTACTGGGCGCCCATGTTGTCCAGGACGACGTCCGCGCCGTGGCCGGCGGTGGCCGAGCGGACTGTGTCCACGAAGTCCTGCTCGCGGTAGTCGACCAGGATCGAGGCACCCAGATCGGCACACCGCTGCAGCTTGGTCGGCGACCCCGCCGTGACCGCCACCGTGGCCCCCACCTGCCGGGCCAGCTGGACGGCCATGGTCCCGATGCCGCTGGACCCGCCGTGCACCAGCAGCACCTCGCCGGGGCGCAGCCCGGCCAGCATGAACACGTTGCTCCACACCGTGCAGGCGACCTCGGGCAGCGCGGCGGCGTCCGTCAGCGACACCCGGGCCGGCACCGGTAGCAGCTGTCCGGCCGGGACGGCGACCTGCTCGGCGTACCCGCCGCCGGCCAGCAGGGCGCAGGCCGGATCGCCGACCTCCCAGTCCTCGACACCCTCGCCGACTGCCGTCACGGTGCCGCTGCACTCCAGACCGAGCCATTCGGGGGCGCCCGGCGGCGGCGGGTAGTGACCCATCCGCTGCATGATGTCGGCGCGGTTGACGGCGGTCGCCGCCACTCGGAGCACAACCTCCCCGGGGGCGGGCACTGGATCGGGGACCTCGGCCAGGGCGAGCGCTTCAGGCCCGCCGGGGGCAGTGACGACCACGGCTCTCATGGCAGCGAATCTAGAGCACGAGCGCCGGAGTCCTCCGGCACCCGCAGGCGTTCTCACGCATCCCGGGATCGGTCCAGCAGCTCGGCCGCCCGGGGCAACCGGTCCGGGGTGTCGAGGTCGAACCCCTCCCGGGCGCTGACCGGGACCTCGACCGCGGTGAGCGGGGCCAGCACCGCCCGCATCGCGGCGCCCTCGACCGGGGCGGCGGCCATGGCCCCGACCAGGGCGTCGATGCGGCAGGCGGCCATCAGGTACTGCGGGACGCCGTCCGGGTCGACCGCCACCGCGGCGTCCGGTCCGGACCCGCCGGCGGGTCCCAGGGCCGCCAGCAGCCGAGGCACGGCGGTCGCGGCGAACGGCATGTCCGCCGCCAGCATCACGACCCGCCGCGCCCGCGGCGCGGTCTGGACCAGCAGGTCCAGCCCGGCCGCCACCCCCGCCGCCGGCCCCGTGCCCGGGGGGGCCTCCAGGGTCCAGCCGACACGCGGGAGCCGGGCCTCCGCCTCGGCCCGGGCCGGATGATCGGCCGGCGCCACCACGACGACCGGACGGTGCCCCGCGACATCCGGCTCGGCCGCCTCGAGCGAGTCCACCGCGCCGAACAGCGTGTGCAGCAGCACCGGCCGCCCACCGAGGGGGTGAGCGGTCTTGTCCACCCCGCCCCAGCGCCGTGACCGACCGCCGGCGACGACCAGCAGTCCGGTCCCGTCCATGACAGGCAGTGTGCCGCGATGCCGCGCCCGAGGGGTGGGTCCGTTCGGGGGTGGAGGTGGGCCGTCCTGGTGACCTCGCGCCACCGGTTCCTCGGCGAACGGGTGAGATCACCCGATCCGGGGTGCGCCGGATCCACCGTCCGGTCGAGACACAGAGGGCGCCGGGGTGGCCGGGCTTCGGGCCGCCTCTCACCGGTGACGTGGCAGGTAGAGCGAAAGGGCCCCGATGCGTCGACGAATGGGCATCCGGTGGAAGGTTCTCGCCGTGCTCACGCTGCCCGTCCTCGTGCTGGCACTGGCCGCGGGGGCGGTCACCCTCGATGCCCTGCGCGAGGTGCGGTCGGCCCGTCAGGTGGGAGCCTTCGCCGATGCCCAGGGCCAGGTCGCCCGGGTCATCGCGGCGCTGCAGCGGGAGAGGCTGCTCTCGACGACCGGCCAGACCTCCGAGAAGGACCTACGCGCGGCCCGGGCGGTCAGCGATCGTGAGATGACCGCCATGACCTCCGCGCTGCGCGAGACCGGACTCGCCTCGGGGCTTCACCAGGCGGCGGCGCCGATCGATGCGGCGCAGCGGGCCAACATGCGGATCGCCGAGACGCGGGACGGCCTGGACGCCGGGGGCGAGGTCGACGCGGTGCGCGCCGCGTACACCTCGGTGATCGCCACCGACGTCGAGCTGGCCGGCGCCGTCGGGCAGGTGCTGCCCGACCGGGAGGTGGCCAAACGGTTCGCGGCCACCACGGTGCTGGAGCGGGCGGTCGAGGCCTCGACCCAGGTGCATCTGGTCGGCCTGGACGTCATCGCCGCCGGGTCGGTCGG
>CAYYCE010000115.1:0-7902 GCA_964469635.1 uncultured Kineosporiaceae bacterium | reverse complement strand
CCTCGCCGCCCTCGCCCGGCGGCTGATGCGCCCCGAGTTCCGCCAGTCCCTGAAGGACGCATCCGACGCGGCCACCGTCGTCGAGATCGTCGACCGAGAGGTTGTGACCCCATGAAGTTCGTCGGAGTGACGTCGTGCCCCACCGGGATCGCCCACACCTACATGGCCGCCGAGGCCCTCGAGGTGGCGGCCCGCGACGCCGGGCACGAGATGATCGTCGAGACCCAGGGTTCGGCCGGGTCCGACCCGCTCGATCCGGCCCTGATCGCCGCGGCCGACGGCGTGGTGTTCGCCCACGACCTCGAGGTCGTCGGCCGCGATCGCTTCGCCGGTAAACCGACGATCGACGTCGGCGTCAAGAAGGCGATCTCCGACGGCCCCGGCCTGATCGCGTTGGCCGTCGCCGCGGTGGAGGAGTGGCGGGTCGACCCGGCGAAGGCGGCCGCGGCCGCGCCCCCCGGAGCGGCGCGGGCGGGCGGCCTGGTCACCAAGGTGGACGGCGGTGTCGGCACCGCCACCCGCGTCCGGCAGTGGCTCATGACCGGCGTCTCGTACATGATCCCGTTCGTCGCCGCGGGCGGCATCCTGATCGCGCTGTCCTTCATGCTGGCCCAGGTCGCCCTCGGCGAGAACGGCGCCGTCGAGATCGTCAAGTACGGCCTGACCGCCGAGGGCGAGTTCAACATCACCCAGAACTTCAACCCGCTCAGCCTGACCTCGTGGGCGGCGCTGATGTTCGTCATCGGGGCGGCGTCCTTCGGCTTCCTGGTGCCGATCCTGTCCGGCTTCATCGCCTTCGCCATCGCCGACCGCCCGGGCATCGTGCCCGGCATCGTCGGCGGCGCGATCGCGGCGACCATGGGCGCCGGCTTCCTGGGCGGCATCGCCACCGGCTTCCTCGGTGGTTTCGTGGCCCGCTGGGTCTCCCGGTGGAAGGTCCACAAGGGGGTCCGCGGCGTGATGCCGGTCGTGGTCATCCCGCTGCTGTCCACGTTGATCACCGCAGGCCTGTTCATCACGGTGCTGGGTCGGCCGATCAAGGCCCTGACCGACGCCCTGACCGAGGGACTGAACGGCCTCACCGGCACCAGCGCCGCGATCCTCGGCCTGATCCTGGGCGCCATGATGGGCTTCGACCTCGGCGGCCCGGTCAACAAGGTGGCCTACACCTTCGCGACCACGGGTCTGGCGGCCGCCGGTGCGGCCACCGACGCCCCGCAGCTGAAGATCATGGCCGCGGTGATGGCCGCCGGCATGGTGGCACCGCTGGCGATGGCCCTGGCCACGACCGTCCGGCCCGCGCTGTTCACCGAGCCCGAGCGCGAGAACGGCAAGGCGGCCTGGCTGCTGGGCGCCTCGTTCATCTCCGAGGGCGCGATCCCGTTCGCGGCCGCCGACCCGGTGCGGATCATCACCTCCTCGGTGATCGGCTCGGCCGTCACCGGCGCCCTCGCCATGATCTTCGGCGCCACGCTGCGGGCCCCGCACGGTGGCATCTGGGTGCTGCCGCTGATCGGCAACTTCCTGCTCTTCCTGGTGGCGCTGGCCGTCGGCGTGCTCATCATGGCGGTCATCGTGGTCGCGCTGAAGACCCGCGACCACCACCGGATCACCGACCCCGAGATCGTGGCCGTCGCCTGAGGGCCGTTCCGGTCGCCCACCCCGAAACCGTTCCTCGACAAGGAGATTCAGCCATGGCACGTCGCACCGTCACCATCGCCTCAGCGGTGGGCCTGCACGCCCGACCCGCCTCCCTGTTCGTCCAGGCGGCCACCGAGACCGGGTTGGAGGTCGAGATCGCCAAACCGGGTGAGGAGCCGGTCGACGCGACCAGCATCCTGGCCGTCATGGCCCTCGGCGCCGAACACGGTCAGGAGGTCGAGCTGGCCGCCGAGGGCGAGGGCGCGGACGCCGCCCTCGACACCCTGGTCGCCCTGTTGTCCCGAGACCTCGACGCCCAGGAGTGATGAGCGATGGGTGAACCCGAGACTCGGCGGGGCATCGGAGTGAGCCCCGGGACGGCGTTCGGGCCGGTGGTGCAGGTCGCACCGCCGGTCCGGCCCCCGGCCGACGAATCGGCTCCGAACGACCCGGACGCCGCCCTGGTGCGGGTCAGGGCGGCCTTCGAGGGCGTCGCCCAGGACCTCACCGCCCGGGCGGTCAGGGCCGACGACACCGCGCAGCAGATCCTCACGGCGACCGCGCTCATCGCCCGGGACAAAGGACTGCACAAGGCCGCCGGCAAGCACCTCGCCGCGGGCCGCGGCCCGGCGACCGCGGTGGCCGCCGCGGTCGAGGACTACGCCGCCCAGTTCAGCGCCCTCGGCGGGTACTTCGCCGAGCGGGTCACCGACCTGCGGGACGTGGGGTCCCGGGCGATCGCCCGGCTGCTGGGGGTGCCGGCGCCCGGGGTGCCCGCCTTCACCGAGCCCAGCGTCGTGGTGGCCGAGGACCTGGCCCCGGCCGAGACCGCCACCCTCGACCGGTCCCTGGTGGCGGCCATCGTCACCCAGGCCGGAGGCAGGACCAGCCACACCGCGATCCTGGCCGCCCAGATGGGGATCCCCGCCGTGGTCCAGCTCCGCGACGCCACGCAGATCCCTGCGGGCACCCCGGTCGCGGTGGACGGCGACGCCGGCGAGGTCACCCTGAACCCGAGCCACGACCACGTCACCGGGCTGGCGGCCCGGGACGAACGCCGGCGCGCCGCGCTGACCGGCAGTCAGGGACCCGGACGCACCCGGGACGGCCACGCCGTCGCCCTGCTCGCCAACATCGGCGGTGTCGAGGACGCCGTCCATGCCGCCGCGCAGGACCTCGAGGGCGTGGGCCTGTTCCGCACCGAGTTCGTGTTCCTTTCGGCCGAGCGGGCCCCGACGGTCGCCGAGCAGACCGAGATCTACCGTCAGGTCTTCGCGCCCTTCGGCCAGCGTCGCGTCGTCGTCCGCACCCTGGACGCCGGTGCCGACAAGCCCCTCGCCTTCGCCGACCTCGGACCGGAGCAGAACCCGGCCCTCGGCCGGCGCGGGCTGCGGCTGTCCGCCGAACGCCCCGAGCTGCTGGACGCGCAGCTCGAGGCCCTGGCGGTCGCCGCCCGCGAGACCGGGGCCGACGTCCGGGTGATGGCCCCGATGGTGGCCACCGCCGAGGAGGCGGCCTGGTTCACCCGGCGGGTACGCGAGAACGGCCTGCCCAAGGCCGGGGTCATGATCGAGGTCCCGGGGGCCGCGCTGCGGGCCGAGCACGTGCTCGCCGAGGTCGACTTCGCCAGTCTGGGCACCAACGACCTCGCCCAGTACACGATGGCGGCCGACCGGATGCAGGGCGAGCTCGCCGACCTGCTCGACCCCTGGCAACCGGCGGTGCTCGACATCGTCGCCGCGGCCTGCGACGGGGCCGCCAGGGTCAAGCGCCCGATCGGGGTCTGCGGCGAGGCCGGCGGCGATCCGCTGCTGGCGCTGGTGCTGGTGGGCCTGGGGGTGTCGAGTCTGTCGATGGCGCCCTCGAAGGTGGGCATCGTGCGGCTCGCCCTCGCCACCCACTCCCTGGCCGAGTGCCGGCACCTGGCCGCTCTGGCCCGGGCGGCCAGGACCGCCGTCGACGCCCTGGACGCCGTCCGCCAGAACGCCTCGCCGGAACTGGTCGCCCTCCTCTGACCTTGTCGTGATCATGCGCTTTCGGTACGGCGGAACACCGTTCCAGGAGTGCATGATCACGACTGGGGGGGCGCGTCTACCCTGAACCCGCTCGGACCCAGCGATGCGGGAGGCGACAGATGGGCGAGTCGAGGATCGAGGCCGACCCGGCGGAACTGGGGATGGACGGTGCGGCGCTGCGCCGCGTCGACGGCGCCCTGGACCGATACGTGGACGGCGGTCGTATCCCGGGCTACCACCTCGTGGTGGCCCGACGCGGTCGTGTGGTGCACGAGACCCTGCGCGGCCGTCGCGACGTCGAGCGCGATCTGCCGGTTCGTCCGGACACCCTGTGGCGGATCTACTCGATGACCAAGCCGGTGACCTCGCTCGCCGTGATGATGCTGTACGAGCAGGGGGCGTTCCAGCTCACCGATCCGATCGCGCAGTACCTCCCCTCGTTCGCCGATCCGCGGGTCCACACCGGCGGATCGGACCTGAAGTGGACGAGCGCCCCCTCGCCGGAGCCGATCAGGATCTGGCACCTGCTCACCCACACCGCCGGGCTGACCTACGGCTTCCACCGGATGCACCCGGTCGACGCCCTGCTCCGGGCGAAGGGCTATGAGTGGGGCTCGCCGCCGGGGGTCGACCTGGCGAGCGCGGTCGACTACTGGGCGAGCCTGCCGCTGCTGTTCACCCCCGGGACCGAGTGGAACTACTCGCTCGCCACCGACGTCCTCGGCAGGCTGATCGAGGTGGTGAGCGGGACGACGCTGGAGGAGTTCGTCACCACCCGCATCACCGGCCCGCTGGGCATGACCGATACCTCCTTCCGCGTGCGGGGCGCCGCCGTCGACCGATTGGCGACGCTCTACACCGCCGCTGCCGGCGGCGCCTTGGCGCCACACAGGCAGCTCGGGGACGTCGTGCTGGATCCGAGCCTGATCTCCGGCGGGGGCGGTCTGGTCTCGACCGTCGGCGACTACCACCGGTTCGTCCAACTGCTGGCCGCCGGCGGCGAGCTGGACGGCGTCCGGCTGATCGGGCCGCGCACGCTGGCGTACATGATGCGCAACCACCTGCCGGGTGACGTCGACATGCAGACCTTCGGACGCCCGGTGTTCTCCGAGATCCCGCAGGACGGCGTGGGCTTCGGACTCGGATTCGCGGTCGTCGTCGATCCGGTGGCCACCCGCATGCTGTGCTCGCCGGGGGAGGCCAACTGGGGTGGGGCCGCCAGCACCACGTTCTGGATCGACCCCGTCGAGCAGCTCACGGTGGTGTTCATGACCCAGCTGCTGCCGTCGAGCACCTACCCGCTGCGGCCGCTGCTGCGTCAGTGCATCTACGGCGCCCTGGTCGAGTAGGCCGCCCACTCGTCGCGCGACCCGCCCGGCCTGGTGACATGCTGCTCGGCAGGAGCCGTATCCAGGGAGGGTGACGTGACCATCAGCGGCATCATCGGAGCACTCGTCATCGGGCTGATCATCGGGGCACTCGGTCGGCTGGTGGCCCCCGGGCGTCAGAACATCCCGATCTGGCTGACCATCGTGGTCGGCATCGTCGCGGCACTGGTCGGCTCGGCGATCGTCGGTCCGCTGCGCGACACCTCCGGCATCGACTGGATCGAGTTGATCGTGCAGGTCGCGCTCGCCGCCGTCGGCGTGGCCGTGGTCGCCAACATGCGGGGCAAACGCAGCCTCGGCCGCTGAGCCCCCGGCCACCCGCAACCGGTCGCAACGGGTCCCGACCCGTCCACATCACCTCATATCACCTCAAGGGCCGCATCGGGCCAGGTCACAGACTGGACGGTTGCGCAGTTACCGATCAGTAGGCACACTTTGGTTACTGGCGAGTAACTACCGGCGGGGACCGAAGGGCGATCGATGAGTCACTACAAGCACAACCTGCGCGACATCGAGTTCACCTTGTTCGAGGTACTCGACCGCGGTCGGCTGCTCGGCAGCGGCCCCTACCCCGAGATCGACGAAGAGACCGCCCGACAGATGCTGGCCCAGGTCGCCAAGCTCGCCACCGACAAGCTCGGCCCGGCGCTTCTGGACAGCGACCGCAACCCTCCGGTCTTCGACCCGGCCACGCACACGGTGACCCTCCCCGAGGACTTCAAGGCCGCCTACCGCGCCTTCGCCGACAGCGAGTTCTGGCGCGTCAACCTCCCGCCCGAGCTGGGCGGCCACCCGGTCCCGCCGTCCCTGAGCTGGGCCATGTCCGAGTTCATCCTCGGCTCCAACCCGTCCGTCCACATGTACGGCATGGGCTTCCACTTCGCGCCGATCCTGTACTCCCTCGGCACCAAGGCGCAGCAGCGGATCGCCCAGCTCATGGTCGACCGCCGCTGGGGCGCCACCATGGTGCTCACCGAGCCGGACGCCGGCTCCGACGTGGGCGCCGGCCGGACCAGGGCGGTCCAGCAGCCCGACGGCACCTGGCACCTCAGCGGTGTCAAACGCTTCATCACGAGCGGCGAGGCCGATCTCTTCGACAACATCGTTCACCTCGTGCTGGCCCGCCCCGAGGGCGCCGGCGCCGGCACCAAGGGCCTGTCCCTGTTCGTGGTGCCGAAGTTCCACATCGACCCGGTCACCGGCGACCCCGGCGAGCGCAACGGCGTCTTCGTCACCAACGTCGAGCACAAGATGGGCCTGAAGGCCTCCACCACGTGCGAGCTGCGCTTCGGCGAGGTCGACGGCATCCCGGCCGTCGGGACCCTGGTCGGCGACGTCCACGAGGGCATCGCGCAGATGTTCAAGGTGATCGAGGCGGCCCGGATGATGGTCGGCACCAAGGCGATCGCCACGCTCTCCACCGGCTACCTCAACGCGCTCGCATACGCCAAGGAACGCGTGCAGGGCGCCGACCTCACCCAGATGACCGACAAGGCGGCGCCTCGGGTGACGATCACCCACCACCCCGACGTCCGCCGGTCGCTGATGCTGCAGAAGGCCTACGCCGAGGGTCTGCGTGCCCTGGTGCTGTACACCGCCAGCCAGCAGGACGCCGTCGCGGTGGCCGCGTCGAACGGCGAGCACGACGACCTGGCCGAGCGGGTCAACGACCTGCTGCTGCCGCTCGTCAAGGGATGCGGCTCCGAGCGTTCGTGGGTGCTGTTGGGAACCGAGAGCCTGCAGACCTTCGGCGGCTCGGGCTTCCTGCAGGACTACCCGCTCGAGCAGTACGTGCGGGACGCCAAGATCGACACCCTGTACGAGGGCACCACGGCGATCCAGGGCATGGACTTCTTCTTCCGCAAGATCGTGCGGGACAAGGGCCAGGCGCTGACGCACCTCGCCTCGCAGATCGCCGAGGTCGTCAAGAACGACGGCGGGGACGGCGCGCTGACCGTCGAACGCGAACTGCTCGGCGATGCCCTGGACGACGTCCAAGGCATCGTCGGCTACATGGTCGGCTCGCTGATGTCCTCCCACCCCAAGGCCGCCGACGGCGACGTCCGCAACGTCTACAAGGTCGGTCAGAACACCACCCGGCTGCTGTTGGCCGCCGGCGACCTGGTGATCGGCTGGCTGCTGCTGCGCAGCGCCGAGGTCGCGCTGGCCAAACTGGCCTCCGGCGTTGACCTGTCGGCCGAGGACGCCGCCTTCTACCGGGGCAAGGTGGCGGCCGCCCGGTTCTTCGTCCGGACCGTCCTGCCGAGGCTGTCCGCCGAGCGGGCGATCGCCGAGGCGACCGACAACGACCTGATGGACCTCGAGGAGGTCGCGTTCTGTCCCGCGCGGGTCAGAACGCGACCGCGAGCTCCTCGCCCAGCCGTGCCCCGGCGGGATCCAACAGACCCATGACCTGGTAGGCCCGGGCCACGATCTCGGCACAGTACGTGACCCCGATCGGTGCCGGTCGCCTGAGCCGGCCCCGCAGCCAGCGGCCGGCGAGCGCCACCGTCCGCGGGAACGGCAGCCCGTCGGCGCGGGCGATCTCGCGCAGCAGCCCGTCCTCCATCGCCGGGGTGATCTCGGCGTCCAACTGCCGCAGCCAGGGTCGCTGCCCGTAGCCCTCGCCCCACAGCCGCACCGCCTCGCGCAGGTCGTGGAGCTGGACGCCCCGGTGCCTGGTGCCGGTCCACACGTCGGTCAGGCCCTGTCCCAACTCGGCGTGCCACATCAGCGCCGGCAGATCCTCGATGACCACGGCCATGCCGACGTGGTTCACCGGGGCGTTGGTCACCGTCCGGATGGCGCGGTCCGCCACACTGGGGCCCCGGAACAACCACAGATCGCCGGTGCGGGTG
>CAYYCE010000114.1:0-7911 GCA_964469635.1 uncultured Kineosporiaceae bacterium | reverse complement strand
CAGGGCGCCCTGTGGCTGCTCGACCCCACAAATTGGGTCCGCATCATCTCCGGCGCCTTCGGAATGGTGTTCTTGATCGCAGGTCTTATCTATCTGGCGGGAGCGGCGTAAATGGCCAAGGTCAAGTTAGAGATCGGCGCTGAACTCGACCTACTCGCGCCCAAGGACCTGCGAGCGGAGCTCGACCAGTCCGCCGCGGGATGGTTCCGCGAACTCGCCCGCGGCATCAAAGTGATCCGATTCCCTCAACCGCTGACCGCGACAGTCTCGGGCGGCGCCGTCACGATCGGTGCCGAGCAGCCGGACGCGCCGCAGCTGGGCCCGCGCCAGGGATTCGTCTGGATGATCCAGCGGATCTCCGTGTGGGGCGACCAATCCACCGACGACATTCTCCTGTACCGCGGCAGCGATTCCGCGAGTCAATTTATCGCCCGGATCTCCCTCACGACCGGCGTATTCACGCCCGGCTCCAAGGCGCTGCTCCTGCACCCCGGTGAACAGCTGCTATTCACCGGGACGGGGCTGACCTCCACGTCCATCACGGTCAATGGGGAAGCGATCGAGGCGCCGGGCCCCATGATCTGGAAATTGCTGTAATGGCCTACCTCAGTCTGCCGGCGCGGCGCGTCGAACTTGCGGCCGACAAGTCGGGATTCAACGAGGGAAACCTGACATTCAATTTCACCAACGACGTCATTACCGCGAAGCCGAGCCAATTCGAGCTCTACCACGCGGCAATACCGTCCGGGATTCCGTCGGGAACCCTGCTCACCGTCTACCTCGGGACGCAACTGTTCTCGGTGGCACAGCTGGAGTCCATCGGGGACTGGGACCCGGCCCAGCCGATGCTTTTGCAGCCTGGGCAGGACGTGTACGCCTGCACGAACATCCTCATTGCTGACCTGCCCACTCCGACACCGGTCATGACCTGCTGGTTCCGCTACGACTCCACGTTCATCTGACCTGAGAGGATCCGATCCCCGGTGACCGAACCCGGCCCCGACACCGGCCCCGACACCGGCCCCGACACCGGCCCCGACATGGACGCTGTCCAGCAGCTGCAGGCGCTCATCGCCCAGGCCGTCAACGGCGGTGAGCCCGTCCTCGTCGGCAAGGGCGTCTATAGCCTTTATGCCACCCCGGAGGGTGGCCTGCATCTGGCCTACCGGCCCGAAGGCGCCGAGGAGGATGGGCATTTCCCCATCCCGCCGGCCCTAATGCGAATGGGCTTGGCGAAGGGCGACGGCGCCGGCATGCTCGGGCAGCTGCGCGCCATGACGGGAATGTTCTGATGGCCGAAATGATCTGGGATCCTCGCCTGATCACTCCCGAGAGAGTGATGGAACTCGCCGGTCATCACCCGATTTATCTGGCGATGCACGGTCACATCGTGGGGCACGTGGCTGCCGGTGCCGTCGCGGCCGGCATTGACCCGGACATGGTCGCCGAAGAATCCGGGAACATGGTACCGACTCTGATGTGCGGGGACTGCGGGCAACCCATCACCGGCAACGACAGGTTTCTCGCGTGGGAACTGCGCCGGTCCCTGCTGGAATTGGCGACCGACATTCTCAGGCATCGGGTCGCCGCACACGGAAAGGCAACCAATGGAACCTGACATGACCGGCCACGTCGACGCCGAAGGATCGGCAACCCACTTCCGTCGAGGCCGCGGCCTGCTGTTCCTGGCACTGCTGGCGCTGCTGGTCGCCGTCGCGCTGACCATCATCGACTACGGCATCAAGCAAGACCTGGTGCGGGAGGCCGCCCGATTCCGCGACGACATGAAAGGATCCCCCGATGAGCGACGAGAGCCCATCGACACTCCAGACGCTGCAGCGGCTCCTTTCCCTTCTCGTGGCCATCTGGCTGCTATGGGAGATGATCCCGGAACACCGGCGGATGGCGTGGCGAATGGCCATCTTCCACGCGGCGGGGGAGGGATGCTGGCGCGCGAGCCGGGGGATCGGTCACTTGGCGATGAGAGCTGAACTGGCCGGAGACGGCCAGCGGTACACCCTCTCCTACGCCCTGGCCCGCGCCGCCGAGCGCGCCCGCGCCGCCTATGACCGGACCCGCGGCGGCTTGTGATGCGCGGCATCCGCCCGGCCGGCCGGACCGGTCACCTCAACGGCGCCCACACCGTCGGCGGTGAGGAGGCCATCTGGTGCGGCTGGCACGACTGCGAACGCCGCGGCCTCCTGCTCTACGAAGTGCGCGTGGAGTACGGCGCCAACCCCCAGATCTACTCCCACCGGGTGCGGCAGCTGTTCTGCAGTGAACGCCACCGACAGCTGTGGATCAACGGGCACCGGGACTACGGGAACCTACCCGCGGGCGAACGGGGCCGCATAGTCTGACTTTTCGTCACATATCACGCATACCGGATTGACGGCACGCCGAAGGTGACAACCTGTCGGCGCATCGCCGTTTTGGTTGACACGTTGCTACGCTGCGCGGAAGGACTTCCCCCGCGGAACAGGAGCCACCGTGGATGAGATCGCGGTCATCATGCACATCTTCATGTCGGTCCTGATCATGGGGACCCTGTGGCGTCTGGCGACGTACCACCTGATCGCGTCGAGCAACATCACGGTCCAGCACATCGGCAAGGGGATGTCGGTCCAGTACTGAGAGTCAGGGAGGAGACCGGCATGGCCGGACCGCAGGCGGCGGCACCAGCACAGGCGGCAGCAGCTGGGGGCATGAATCCCTTCTGGGAAGTCACGAACCTCTTCGCGCAAAAGAATAAGACGGGCGCGGTGCTCAGCCAGCTGCTGGGTACCGACACCATCGAGGGCGGCGGATCCGTCAACCCGGGCAACTTCCTGCGCGGAATGCGCCTCGTGGTCCGATCGACCGGGGCGACCACCGGCACGCCGGCCGCCGACAACCCGGCGAATGTCTTCAAGAGCCTCGGGCTGGAGAACACCGACGGCGCAGAGATTTTGTACAACGTGATCGGCGGGTACGCCTATCTGCAGCGGCAGCGGTACGGCCGGCCGTGGCTGAAAGACCCGATGCTCGCCTACGACTACGCCCAGTCCAACAATCCGAGCTTGACGCTGTTCCTGGAGAACGAGGTCAGGCACACCCTCGGCGTGCTGGAGAACACCGACACCCGTTCGCAGTATTCGTGGACGCAGAAGCTGAACACGGCTGCCGCGCTCGGGGTGACGGGGACGGCCCCGACGGTGACGGTGACACCGTATTGCGACATGTGGGCGCAGCCGGACGCCGAGGATCTGGAGAAGGTCCCGAATCAGAGGGTCCCTCCGGGCGCGAACCTGCAGACCAAGACGCGCCACCAGACGTTCACCCTGAACGGGGCCGGCTCCGACAACTCGTTTCTGTCCACGTTGCAGGGAAACGCGGTCCGGTTCATGCTGCTGATCGCCCGGGACTCCGCTTCCGCCCGGCAGGATTACCTGTCGAATCCGATCGCGTGGACGCAGGACCAGCGGAACTTGGGTTCTCTCGCCCCCGACATCGTGTTTCAGTGGTCGGAGGACTTCTATCAGGCGTATGGGCCGCGCCAGCCGCGCCCGACCGGCGTCTACCCGTTCCCGCGCTACTTCAACCCGGGCGCCCTTTACGGGCAGGGCTGGCTTTACACCGCGAACTCGACCGCGCTGCAGTGGGAATCCACCACCGATTCGACCGCGGTCAACGTGCCGGGAACGGTGGAGCTCCTGCAGGAGGAAATTTACGCCGTCGGACCGATCGACCCGTCCCTACTGGACATCTGAGAGGCCGACATGGGATTCAGATCGTGGACGGCCGACGTCCCGGGGCCGACAATGTCGTCGCCGTCGGTGGCCGGCTCGCAGATGGTCGGCGAATGGCACCCCACGGTGCTTTTCCTGCTCGGGCTGACCCTGCTCGAGCTCGTGCTCGTCGGGTTCCTGTCGCGGCACCTGCTGCGCTGAGAGGAGGTGCACCATGCGCGGACGCAGTGTCCTCGTGGCTGTCATCGTCACGTGGCTGGTCCTCAGCTACTTCCCTGGCCTGACCCTCACATCGCTGATGGGCAAGCGGCAGGGCTGACCCGGTGAACAGCCAGAATGCGGGATCGGCGGTACGGCTTGCCCTGGCGATTCTGCTGCTCTGGCTGGCCGGACTCTCATTCTTCGTCGCGTTCGAGGGCGCCAAGTTCCTGCCGGAACAGTCAGGTCCCGGCGGTCCGTTCGTTGGGATCCTGCGGGAGCTGATGCGCCGTACCCAGTCCAAGGAGAATCCCGGATGAGCGTCGCGACCATCGCGGCCGGCAGCGAGGCGGCCGGCTCTGCCGGCGCTGCCCGCGCCGCGGCGGGCGCACGATCGTCAGGGGCAGCTGCGGGTGCCAGGGGTGGGCCCGCCGCCTCGGGGACGCGGGCATCCCGCGGTGGCCGCGTCCCCGGGCGCCCGCAACCGGCCCGCAACCGCGGCGCCCGCTCCGGTCGCACACCTCGGCACAAGAAGCCGCAGCAGGGCCCTGGGGCGCAGCAGTGGATGCAGCGGCAACGCCAGCAGCCTCCCCCCACTCAGCAGCTGGTGCCGGCCGACCCCGGTCGTTACCGCCGGATCATCATCGCGGAGTTCGCCGCGACCGTCGTCATCATCGGCGCGTCCCCGTTCCTGGCGCCCCGCAAGGGGTCGGAGACTCCGGCCGAGGCCGCGGCACGGTTCACCCTCGCCGCTCCCCTGGTCCGGCTCACCGCCGCCTGCATCACTTTCTTCGTGCTCGCGCTGATGAGCCACGGGCAGAAGACCGGCCGGATTGCCGCAGCATTCGGTGGCCTGATCATGGTCGGGACCCTGCTCAACGCGACCACGGCCCTGGACGGCCTCTCGATGGTGTTTTCGTCGGCGCCGAGCAGCCCACCGCCACCGCCGCCGGCCGCTCCGACGGGGCCGGGGGTATGGGTATGAGCGACGAGCTGGCGCGGATGGCATTCCTCGTGATCTTCGCAGCGATCGTCTATTCCCTGGTCCGTCCCGGATCCAGGGCGGGTCAAGCAGTCCAGGCCGTGACCGACGCCCTGGTCGGTGTCATCGGCACCACCACCGGCTACACCGCGAGGGGTTGACATGGGAAGCAGTCTCGGACGGTTCATCGTTCTCTTCGGCTATGCAGTGATCATCTTTCTGATGGTCCGACCGAAGTCGCTGGGCCCGACGTTGGTGACGAACTCGGCGAACGGGGTTGCCGCGGTGATCAAGGCGGGTACGGGCGGGGGGACTTGGTGATGGTCGCGTTTCCGCCGCTGGGCCGGCAGCCGCACCTGCCGCAGGGCGTGCCGATCGAGGGCGCCGCCGGCAATGGCCGCGTCACCGCGGCGCCCGGTTCCACGTCCTGGGGTGGCCTGCGGTACGCCGCACCCAACCAAGAGGCTGGCAGCGTCGTGCAGCCCGGATCCGGGCACAACCGGCTGCAGGCCCGTGACCGGCACGCCTACCTCGATGCCGGCTCGTCCATGCATTCCGGGCAGCCGTCGAACTCCGGGATCCCGAACCCGACCGCGGACGGTCCCGCGCGGCCGGCCCTCGACGTCGTCAACCGCAACCTGACGTGGCAGGTCGGCACCGACGCCACCACGATGCTCGACAACTCCGGCCCGTTCGCGGTGACACAGGCGCACGCCGGTATGGCTGCTGACGGCCGGACCCAGGTCGGGCCCCGCCCGTACCCGCTCGGGACGCAGGGCGACACCTACAGCCGCGTCTACGGTGGCACGCCCGGGCTGTACCGCCCGTACGGGGCCCGCGGCGTGGTCTACGGGCCGCCCATCGGATCGCCCCTGGACGGCCCACAGACGATCCGCGGTGGCGTCCCCCACGGCCGGCACTCCCCCACCATCCCCGGGTACAAGCTCACGCGGCAGAACTACCGGGTGCACCCGCAGCAGGTGGCGCCGTGGGCCAATCGCCCGGCCAACTCCAGGATTGCCGGCCAGTCCTACAGTCAGACCGTCGTGCACCTCGGCGGGACCACCCCGAACCCGATGCCGACGATCCCCGGTATCGGGCAGGTCCGTCAGCCCGGCATGAACCGCAGGTTCACCCGATGAGCCGCCGGGACACGACCTACCTGCTAGCCCTCGGACTGGTCGGTCTGATCATCCTGTGGGCGTGGTCGCGTCGCCCGGCTCCGGTACGCCCGCAGGGCCGCGATGTGAACCTGACGAAGCTGCTCGGCACGAAGGTGACACCTGACGGGCACGTGGCGTCCCAAGCACTGCCGCAGCACGTCCTGAACCCTTACGACCTGGGCGGGCAGGTGCAGGCATGGCCGCACCGGATCTACGCCAACATGTCTGCCGGGATGTCCCCGCAGTGTTCGCGCGTCCAGTCCGATGGGTGGGCCGGCTGGGCAGTCGACCCGCCATCGGAGAAGGGCTTGCGCGATGGGTGACGATGAGGACGGCGGCGTCGGTGGCGTGTTCACGGGCAAGCTCGGGCCGTTAGCCGGCTGGCAGTGGCTGGCGCTGATCACGCTGGCGGGGCTCGCCTGGTACTACCTATCGTCCCGGCGGCAGGCGTCGGCGCAGGCCGCGCAAGCCTCGACCGGAACCGCCCCGTCCGTGCCAAGCCAGGACGTTCCCCAGTTCGTCATTCAGAACACGTTCCCGCTGCCGCCCTACGCGCCGAGCACGGGGACCACGCAGCCGGCGCCGACCACGACCACGCCCGCGCCATCCCCGGAGCCGACACCCGCCCCGACACCCACGCCGACACCGCCCCGCCCGACGCCGGTCACCCACACACCGGCCGTCAGCAAACCCACCGGGCACACAGTGACCGTCGCGAAGTGGACGTCCAAGCATGCTCCCTGGAATTCCACAATCTCGGGTATCGCCGCGCACTACGGCATCCGCAACTGGCAATCCGTATGGAATGACCCGCACAATGCGGCGTTGAAAGCGAAACGCAAGAAGCCCGAACTCATCCAGCCGAACGACAAAGTGTACGTCCCGTGAGCCCGGAAGGTGACTGATGAGCGCCACCGTCATGCAGTACGACACGTATGGCCACCTGCCGGCCGCCACCGGGACCGCGCTGGCGGCCGGCGCGGTGAGCACGACCGCGGCGGGCACGATCGCACCGACCACGAATGCCGGCGCGGCCCCGACCGTGACCGCCGTATCGGCCACTGACCTGGGTGGCCACTTCACGCTGTCGCCGGTGACCGGAGCCGGCGCCCAGGCCGCCGGCTCCGTCGCCGTCGTCACCTTCACGAACTCGCTGCCCGCGGTCCCGAGGGCGATCCTCTGCACGATCATCGACGATGCCGGCGCCGCAGCTGTCGCCGCGTCCGCCGGGTCGATCACCGCGGCCGGCTTCAACTTCACCGTCGGCGCCGTGCTGACCACGGCGCACACCTACACGTGCCAGTACGCGGTGGTCATGTGAGGGCGGGATGAGCGGGCCGGAGGTCGTGCAGATCGCCTGCACCCTCCTGCCCATCCTCTGGGCCGTCTACCGGTCCGCTAGGAAGACCCGCGAGCAGATGTCGATGCGCCTGCAGCGCGTCGAACTGAAAGTGCTCGACGTGCACCGACGGCAGCATTTCCATGAGCAGGACCGCCACGCACACCGGAGGCCAGGCACATGATGACCCGCGGCCGCTACGAGCAGGTGGCACTACTCATCATGCTCGTCGCCGAAATCCCGAACTTCTGGTCCGGCTTCCTGCCATCGCTATTCACAATCGCAACATTCTCAGGTTCTCAGGGGCAGGCCGAGCACACGAAGCGGTGGATCCGCCGCGGCGAGATGCAGGCAGGTGGCCTGTCCATCGGCCTCGGCATCGGGACGTCCCTGCTGATCGGCGAGCTCTTGCCCCTGGTCGCGACCCTCGCCATGATCGGCTACCTGGCGTTTCAGTATGAGACGGCCCTGCGTAAGGGCCTGTCGACCGGGCCGGGCCTG
>CAYYCE010000113.1:0-7912 GCA_964469635.1 uncultured Kineosporiaceae bacterium | reverse complement strand
CAGCTCCTGATCACCAAGGCCATCACCTCCGGCAGCGCGCCGGTGCTGGAAGGCGACTCGATCGCCTACAGCCTGTCCTATGCGCTGGCGAATGGCCCCGTCACCAACGGGATCATCACCGACGTCCTGCCCGACGGGCTGACGTACACGGCCGGCACGGCCACCAACAGCGACGAGTTCACGTTCGCCGGCTATGACGCCGGGACGCGGACCCTGACCTGGACCGCCGCCACCGTGACCAAGGACGGTTCCGTGGCCTACTCGGTCACCGCGGCCGTCGGCTCTGCCGCCCTCACCCAGCCGCTGACCAACGTCGCGACGATCAAGTCCGACCAGACGGCGCCTGACAGCGACAGCAAGAGCATCTCCGTCGGCAAGATCGAGGGCATCACCGCGCCGCCCTCGATCACCCCGCCCCCCACGTCGACCATCGACCAGGGACCCGCGAGCGAGACCGGCAACGGCCTGCTCCTCCTCCTGGTCGCGATCACCGGGTTCATGCTCGTCGCCGGGGTCCTGATCCCGACGCCCGAGCGTGCCCGCCGGCGGAACCGCCGGGGCTGATCCCGGCACTGAGCCCTGAGGGCCGGCCGCTCACCGGCCGGCCCGACGGACCCGCAGCCCGCTGGCGCGCATGGCCCGGCGGCACCATATAGCCGGGGCTACCCCGAGGGTCCCGGAGGCGGAGGCCGGGCGTGTCATATGGCACGCCCGGCCTTTCCGCATGCATGCCCCGCGTGGCAGCACCGGACGCCGGAGGCCATCGATCGGTGGCCGGATCGGTCACCCCTGCCGCTCCCCGCTACGGGTTGGCGGCCCGGTGCTCGAACGCCTCGACGGCCACCGGCAGCGTCGGGTAGATCCGGGCCTCGTCGATCGTGCCCAGCAGGCCCCCCCGCCTGAGCTGGGCGCGCAGGTCCTGCTTCACCCGGGCCATCGCGAACGTGACGCCGCGGTCTGCGAGGTCGGCCATCAGCTGGTGCAGGGAATCGGCGGACGTCGTGTCCAGCTCCACGATCGCCTCCGCGTTGAGCAGGAACCATTCGACGGGGATCGCCTGGGCATCGACCGCCGCGAGCGCTCGCGTGCGGAAGTCCTCGGCGTTGGCGAAGCACAGCGGCGCGTCGTAGCGGAAGACGAGCAGGCCGGGGATCTGCTCCGCGTCCGGGTAGTCCTCGACGTTGTGAAGGCCGGCCAGCCCCGGGACTCGCCCGAGGACGGAGGCGGGCGGCCGCGCCACGCGCGCGAGCAGGTCGGCGACGGACAGCGCCATCGCGACCAGGATCCCGGCCAGGACATCGAACACCAGCACACCGCCGAGGGCGGCCAGGGCGAGCACAAGCTCGGTGGTCCGGAACCCGCCAAGGCGCCGAAGACCCTGGACATCGATGAGGCGCAGCGCCGCGAACACGACGATGCCGCCCAGTGCGGCCCGGGGAATGAGTGCGATCAGACCCGGCACCGCCAGCACGACCACGATCACCGCCAGCGCCGAGACGATCCCCGCCACCTGGCTGCGCGCGCGCATCACATCGAGGATCGCGGTCCGCGAGCTGGAGGTGCTCACCACGAAGCCGCCGGTCAGCCCGGCCGCCATGTTCGCCGCGCCCAGGGCGAGGAACTCCCGGTTCGTGTCGATGGTCTCGCCGTTCCGTCCCGCGAACGCGCGCCCGGTCAGCGACACCTGCGTGTAGGCCACGAACGCCACGGCTCCGGCGGAGCCCGCGAGGGCCGTGAGGTCAGCCACGTGCAGGGCGGGCAAGGCCGGCGCCGGCAGCCCACCCGGCACTGCCCCGACCAGCGTTACCCCGCGGGCCTCGAGGCCGAACACGGCCACGATCGCCACCGCCCCGATCACCGCCAGCAGCGTGCCGGGAGCGAGCGGAGCGATCCGCCGCAGGATCAGCAGGAACGCCACGACGCCGCCGCCGAGGATCGCGGACAACGGCTGGATCTCGTCCAGGCGCTTCGCCAGCTCCCCGATCCGTCCCAGTGAGTCGGTGGCGCTGACGGTGACGCCGAAGATCGTGCCCAGCTGGGACGCGACCATGATCACCGCCACCCCGGCGAGGTAGCCGACGAGGATCGGCTGCGAGAGGAGGTCTGCGAGGAACCCGAGGCGGAGCAGGAACGCCGCGATGCAGATGAGCCCGACCATCAGGGCCAGGCCGGCGGCGAGGGCCGCATACCGTGCCGGATCCCCGCCGGCGAGCGGTGCCACCGCGGCGGCCACCATGATCGATGCGGCCGCCTCCGGCCCCACGGACAGCATCCGGGACGTGCCCAGCAACGCGTAGACGATCATCGCGAGCACGGCGACCCACAGGCCGCTGATCGGCGGTACCCCTGCGAGGTCCGCGTACGCGAGCACCTGCGGCACGAGGTATGCCGTGACCGTCACCCCGGCCAGCACATCGGCACGGAACCAGCCGGCGGTATAGCCCCGGAGCTGTCCCAGCCCCGCGACGACCTGTCCGTCGCGCCGCGCTCGGCCCTCGACCGCCACTCGCTGCCTCCCCTGTGCCGTCTCGGGCGTGTCCCGCGATTTCGGGACGTTCGACCCTCAGGACCCCCGGCCCATGGTGGGATGGTAGGCCCACGCGAGGCTCGCGGCCCGTGGTACGAGCAAACCGACCGCCAGCTCCGACAGGCCGACAACCGACCCGGCTAAGCCCCTGAGGCTCCGGATGCAGGTTCCCCCGGTCGACTGGAGCACCGGCAGGGCCGCGGGCCCCGCTTTCTTCATCTTCCGATCCTGCCCGGGGGCGTACGCTGCGGGCGTGGAACCGACCCCGGTCGTCGTTCGTCATCGGGCCATGCAGATGCCTCGTCGCTTCGCCCTCGCCCCGGCGCTTCTCGCGGCGGTTTCGCTGCTCGCCGCGTGCACGGCCGGCACCGGAACCCCCGGCGCCGGCACCGGCACCCCGCCCGCCGGCACGCCCGGTTCCAGCCCGACCCCAAGCCTGCCGTTCATCGATTCCCCGGCGGCGGCCGCGAGCCTCGTGGCGGCGACCATGCCGATGTTCGCCGGCATCGGACCGAAGGATCCCAACCTCATCGGCCAGTCCAGCTGGTACGAGGCGGCCCCACTGGAGGTGGCCAAGCCGCCGGTGGAATGGCGCGTGACCTTCCGGGTCGGCTGGGGCGACTGCCCGTCCGGGTGCATCGACGAGCACACGTGGACCTTCACCATCGGCGTGGACGAGTCGGTGACCCTGGTCGGTGAGACCGGCCCGGAGGCCCCCCAGACGGTGATCGACGGGCTGCTGCAGGGCAGCACGGGCGCGACCGGCGTCACGGGTAGCGCGCTGGCGGGGCCGGTGTGCCCCGTGGAGCGGCCGAACGACTCCGCGTGCAGCCCTCGCGCGGTCGAGGGTGCCGTCTTGATCGTTCGAGGCGTCGGCGACACCGAGATCGCGCGCGTCACGACGGACGGCAGCGGCCAGTTCCGGATCGACCTCCAGCCCGGCAGCTACACCCTGGAGCCGCAACCCGTCGACGGCCTGATGGGCATCGCCGCCCCGATGCCCTTCACCGTCACGAGTGGCGCGGAGACGCACCTCGCCGTCGCCTACGACACCGGCATCCGCTGAGGGCTGCGCGGCCTCGGTCGACGCTCGGCTGGTACTACTTCGGGCAGGCGACCGGACCGTCGGGCTATGCACCGGCGCACCGTTTCAAGCGACGCTGCAAGCCGGGACGCAGAGTCTCGTGCTCAGTTACCTCCGCAACGTGTGATCCGAATGCAGCGACGCAGCTCCCGCCGATCCCAGGGCATTCAGCAGCCAGCCGGTGGCCGCGGCGTCGGCGCGTGGCCGTTGGCCGGAGGCAACGACCCAAGGTTGACTGCAAGGTTCCGCCGATATGGTCGGCCGCGCCTGGGTCGTCCGATCCCAGGTTTGAACACCGCCGGGGAGCCATCATGAGAGGTCTCAGCCGATTCGGGATGTCCCGATCGCGGCAGTCTGGGGACGGCCGACACCGAAAGCGCTTCGGGTCGAGCCGCGGTCAGTCGGTCGTCGAGTTCGCGCTCGTGCTGCCGGTCCTGATGCTCCTCATGCTCACCGCGGTGGACTTCGGCCGCCTGTTCTTCACGACCGTCCAGCTCACGAACGCCGCCCGCGAAGGCGTCAGCTACGCGGCGACGAACCCGACCGACACGGTCACGATCCAGTCGCGCGTCGACGCCGAGGCGAACGTCCAGGCGCAGCAGGGCCAGGGCGCGATCACCGTGTCGACGGCCTGTAAGGACTCCCTCGGCACCGCGATCGCGTGCTCCGCGGCGAACGAGGGGAATGCCGCCTCCGGCAACATCATTGCCGTCTCCGCCCGTGAGCCGTTCTCGTTCCTGACCCCGTTCATGAACGGGTTCTTCGGCGGGAGCCTTCAGGTTGGATCGACGGCGTCCGCGGTCGTGCTGGGGTACGCGCCCGGCGGGGGCACGAGCCCGGGCACGTGCTCGGCACCCGTCGCCTCCTTCACGATGATCATCAGCGACCTCACGGTCACGGTGAACCCGGCGGCGTCCACGCCCAACAGCGGCCTGTGCAACATCTCGGGCTACAACTGGGACTGGGGCGACGGGAACACCGATGTCGGCTCGGCAACCGGCGCCTCTCACACCTACGCCTCCCACGTCAACTACACGGTCACCCTCGAGGTCACGAACCAGGGTGGCAGCAACTCCACGTGGCAGATTGCCTATCTCGGCGGCGGTGGCGGCGGGTCGTGCGCGAAGCCGCATGCCAGCTTCACGTTCACAAATGACAAAAAGGTGTTCGACTTCTTTGATGCCTCCACGGTTGCCGATCCCGTGAACTGCCCGATCACCCAGTGGCTCTGGGACTTCGGCGACAACACGTACGACAACAGCGGCAATGCCAAGAACACCACCCACACCTACGGGGATGCCAGCGCCCACACGGTGATCCTGACGGTGACCAACGCCGGCGGGACCGCCACCTACAGCCACACGCAATGAGATACCCGAACCCCCTCCGGCACAGGGCAGGGTCCCGTTCGCGGGGCCAGGGGTTGGTCGAGTTTGCGCTCGTCATCCCGGTCTTCCTGCTCATCCTGTTCGGCCTCATCGACATGGGTCGCTACGTGTTCCTGAACAGCGTCATGTCGCAGGCTGCTCGTGAAGCCGCCCGGGTGGGTGCCGTCGAGGCGTCCTGGGTCGGCAGCAGCGACCCCTCATGCGGCGCCACGGGTGGGCCGGTGTGTCCCGCTAACGTGACCGCGCTGCGCACCGACATGACGTCGGGCGCCAACCGCATGATGTCGCCCTTTGCCTCGATCCCTGTCTCAAAGCTGTACACCAGCTGCGACGCCACGACGGGTCCGGCAGGGGCCTGGACGACCCAGACCTGCGTGACCAGGGCGAGCGGCTCGGTCGTATCGGTCCGCGTCCAGGTGTCCTTCACGCCGATCACCCCGGTGATCGGCCAGATCGTCGGAACCATCCAGACATCGGCGTCCGCGTCGATGATCGTCAACTAGGAGTGTCTTCCATGCAGCTGCCGAGGGCGCGCGCGGGCCAACACGGCCAGATGATCGCGCTATTTGCGATTGCTCTCACCGTCATCATCCTGATCGTCGGTCTGGCCGTCGACGGTGGCTATGCCTTCATGCAGCGCCGAGGGTCGCAGAACGCGTCCGACTTCGGGGCTCTGGCCGGCGCCCGTGTCGTCGCGTTCCGCATCTCCGGCGATACCACGAACGGCACCGATGCCAACGTCAGGAGCTCGATCACGGCGGCGGTGACCGCGAACGGTGGAACCGTGACCTTTGGCGCCCCGAACGGGCCTCAGTACACCGGGGCAAACGGCGCGATCCTCGGCTACGTCGGGACCGGCACGATCCCAACGGGCGCGGTCGGCGTGACGGTATCGTCCACTCGCTCCTGGAACCCCTTCTTCCTCGGCGTCATCGGCATGCAGAACTGGCAGGCGTCGGCGCAGGCAACCGCAAAGGGCGGCTGGGCGGCCGGCGGACCGGGTGGCGACGTCTTCCCCGCGGGCATCTCCTCGACCTTCTTCCAGGTCTACCCGCTGTGCGCGGGCGAGGTCAACACCGTGGACCCGACTGATCCCTGCTATCCCGCCCACCTGACGCCCGGCAACCTGAATGTGCCCGGCGGGTTCGGATGGCTCAAGTTCGGGGCGACCGGCAAGTGCACGGGCTACGGCCTGGGCATGGATCCCAACAACGGCTGTGATCCCAGCAAGCCGTTCCTGCAGCTCGAGATCGGCCCGCCTCCGAACAGCTTCGGCTGCTGCGACGCGGTGAACGGGGGGCCTTCGACCACCGCCAACCCGATCGACCGGATCGGGAGCCTCCCCGGCAACAAGGTCAGCGCCGACTGCTCCTACTACATCAACAACAAGGTCGTGGTGACTGTGCCCGTCTGGGATACGGCCGGAGGCACCGGCGACAACGCCTACTACCACATCATCGGCTTTGCCGGGTTCCAGATCACGGCCTGCGACGGCGGCAAGGACCTCGAGGGCGTGTGGCGGCGAGCCGTCTTCCAGGGCCCGACGACATCCACACCCGGGTTCTCGGGCGCGCCGCTGGCCGTCCAGCTCATCAAGTAGCCGATCCACTCCGCGGCAACGCCCGCCGGGCCCTCGGAGCGGCCAACTCCATCCGTCACGGAATGAGCCGCGGGAGACCGCGGCTCATTGGCGTTTCAGATGCGCTCCGCGATCGTGTTGCGTCCGCACCGCAGCCAAACCCTGGGGCAGTGGCGCGGGCGGACGCGCAGCACCTGGGCGCGCCTGACAGGACACAACGTTAACGTGGGTCGTTGCCTGGTGACGCTGCACGCGGGTGCCCTGGGTCTAGGTGCCCCGCTCGTCGCCGAACACGCCGACGTAGGCGACCCGGCTCATGTCATCGACCGCGACGTGGAGGTAGTCGTAGCCGCCGCCGTAGGACCGCGGCGTGCCGGTGGCCCGGCCCCGGACCCGGTGGCCCGACGACGTCGGAGATCCGGCCCAGCTTCTTGACGTCGATGTGGAGCAGCTCGCCCGGCCGCTCGCGGACGCAGCGGATCGGGACTCGGGTCGGCCCGTCCTGGTCGCGCAGTCGGGAGAGCCGACCGGTGCTCGTGGCGGGCGGCGAGGACCGCGTCGACCAGCGTTTGTGGCAACGCTCGCTGCATCCGGTGCGGCCGGGACCTCCGGTCCTCGAGCCCCGCCTCGCCTTCGGCCACTTCCAGGCGTCTGGCGGCTCACGCCAACCATGTCGGCCGCATGGGCGAGGGCCATCCAGTCCACGAGGATCCGGTCGACCAGCAGCCGGCGACCGAGCGCCGTCAGCTTGGCCCTACGATTTGCCACGAGAGTCTCCCGTTTGATGTGAGCTGGATGCCCACACCAAGCCTCGGGAGGCTCTCGCTTGTCAACAACCTATTCGTGAATCACACCTAGGGCACGCGGCCGCAAGGCGATTGACGGTGGTGCCTCTGCGAGCCGCCCCACTATTCCACGAGGCCGACGGCGATGAGCTGCGCCACGAGGTCCTGGTTGTAGCCAACGGCCAATGTGCCGTTGCCGGTGATCGAGAACGTGTCAGCGATAACCTGGGATGGACCAAGATTCCCGGTGCCTTGAACGGCCACGTATCCGTTCGGCTCATAGATTGTTCCCTGCACGTACAGGTTTGAGCCGTTGCCATTCAACTGGAGATCACCGGATGTCGACGACGGCAACGTGCGGTCTTGGAAGATCACGATGTTGGTGTACGGTCCGGCATTCTGGATCGGGTAGAGGTGGATGTTTGCCGCCGAGCCATTGAGGCTGATCGGCTGCATGTTCTTCACCGATGACCCACCGCTCGTCGCCGTCGGATCGTTCGTGTTGTAGAAGAGGACACCACCGCAATCGGCAAAACTGGTGGGCGAGCA
>CAYYCE010000112.1:0-8038 GCA_964469635.1 uncultured Kineosporiaceae bacterium | reverse complement strand
GCCGAGCCGAACCTGGTGATCGCCGACCGGCCGCCCGGTGGGCACCTCGCAGCACCTCCCCGGCGCACCCTGGTGCTGGGGCCGGTGGCGTCCGGCAAGTCGGCCAGGGCCGAGGACCTGCTCGCCGCCGAACCCGCGGTGCTCTACCTGGCGACCTCGACCCCACCGGAGTCACTGACCGAGACCGACCCCGACTGGCACCGGCGGATCGCCCGGCACCGGGAACGCCGTCCTGCCTGGTGGCGCACGCTCGAGACCGCCGCGGTCGACATCCTGGCCGGGCCCGGCGAGGCGGTGCTGCTGGACTCCCTGGGCGGCTGGGCGACCGCCGCGCTGACCCGGTGCGGCGCCTGGGAGGATGAGGCCGGTTGGGTGCGGCGCTGGAACGGGGAGGTCGAGGCCATGGTGGCGACCTGGCGCGGGTCCGTCCGCCGAGTCGTGGCGGTCGGTGAGGAGACCGGCTGGGGCGTGGTGCCGGCCACCGCCGCGGGGCGGGTCTTCCGGGACGCCCTGGGCGAGCTGACTCAGGTCCTGGCGGAACACTCCGAACGGGTCGAACTGGTCGTGGCGGGACGGGTGATCGAACTGTGAGCGTCGATCTCGATCTGACGGGCTTCAGCGTCGCCGAGGCCGACGCCGACGCGGGGGCCCGTGCCCGGGAACGACTGGCCGAGGACGGCACCGACGTCGCCATGGGCCGGCTGGCGGACCTGGCGGTCTGGTGGGCCTCGGTACGCGGCGACGACCGGGCGGCGCCCCCGGATCGGGTGTGGACGGGTCTGGGTCGCCTTCCCGAGGAGACCGGCGACGTCGCGGCGGCGCTGGTCTGGGGCATCGAGCGGGCGGACGCCGTGGCCGACGCGGGGACGGAGCTGATGCTGCTCACGGTCGACTGCGACGAACCGGCCCGGTTGGCCTCCGCCGAGTTGCTGGGGCTCGATCCGGTCGAGTCCAGCGGCTGGCCGCTGGAGCAGGGCATGGACGACGAGGAGTGGATGGACGCCGTCATCCGGCTGCGCGACGGGTTGTGGCGCACCCGCGGGCTGCGCGGTGACCTGGTCAGGCTGCTGACGGCGATCGGCTCGCCGATGCTCGCCGCCGCGACCGCGCTGGTGGTTCAGTCCGGGGTGCGCCGGACCCCCGTGCTGCTCGACGGGTCCGGGGCGCTGGCGGCGGCACTGCTGGCCCGCCGCACGGCTCATGTCGCCAACCAGTGGTGGCAGGTGGCCCACGCCGACTCCCGGGTGCTGACCGACAGGACGCTGACCTCCCTCCACCTCGAGCCGCTGCTGCGCCTGGGGATCACCGCCCAGGAGGGCACCGGGGCGCGGCTGGGTCTGGGACTGCTGACCGAGGCCGCCGGGCTGCTGCGGTGAGCGACGGCATCCGGTTGGCGGTCGGCACGCTCACCCGGTGGCCGGTCCGCCCGCCGCGGGAGGTGACCCCCTCCGCCGCCCGCGACGCCATGCTGCTGGCCCCCTGGGTGGGGCTCGCGCTCGGCGTGGCGGCAGCCGCGATCGCCTGGGGCGCCGGCGCTGTCGGCATCGGGTCGCTGCCGGCCGCGGCGCTCACCGTCGCGGCGCTCGCGTACTGCACGCGCGGACTGCACCTCGACGGGCTGGCCGACCTGGCCGACGGCCTGGGCTCGGGCCGGGACGCCGCCGGTGCACTGGGGATCATGCGCCGTGGCGAGGTGGGCGCGATCGGGTCGGCGACCGTGGCGCTGACCCTGCTGGTGCAGGTGGCGACGCTGGACCAGGTGCTGGTGGGCAGCGGCCCACCCGCCGTGGCGGCGGCCGTGGCCGCCTCCCGGCTGGCGCTTCCGTTGGCCTGCCTGCGTGGGGCGGCCGTGGCCGCCCGACCCGGCGGTCTGGGCGCGACGGTCGCCGGCACCGTCCCCGCCGCGCCGCTCGCGATCGACCTGGTGCTGATCGGTGCGCTGACGACCGCCGTGCTGGCGGTGACCGGGACGCCGGCGCTCTCGGGCGGCGCCGTCGTCCTGGCCGTCGCCGCGGTCACCGCCGGCGTCGTGGTCGTGGCCCGGCGCCGGCTCGGCGGGATCACCGGCGACGTCCTGGGGGCCGCCGTGGAACTGTCGGCCGCCGCCGCGCTGCTGGCCACCGCCGGCGTCTGAGACCGCCGAGCGCCGTCCCCGCTCAGCCCTCCCGGACCCGAGCCTGCACGAACGGCGGGTTGACCACCTCGGCCCGCAACCGGCGACCCCGCACGTCCAGGGCGACCTCGGAGCCCACCGCGACACCCCGATCGAGCAGGGCCAGCGCGATGCCCGTGCCGAGGGTGGGCGAGAACGTACCCGAGGTCGTCCGGCCGACCTCGCGGCCGTCGGCGTCGAGCACGGCCATCCCGGCGCGCGGCACCCCGCGCTCGACGGCCCGCAGGCCCCGGGCGATCCGGCCGCGTTTGGCGGCACGCTGCGCCATCAGCTCCTCACGTCCCCAGAACGCCTGCTTGTCCCACCCCACCGCCCAGCCGAGCCGGGCCATGACGGGACTGATCTGCAGCGACAGTTCGTGGCCGTGCAACGGATATCCCATCTCGGTGCGCAGGGTGTCCCGGGCACCCAGCCCGACCGGCAGCCCACCGCGGGCGGTGACCTCGGCGAGCACCGCGTGCCAGACCCCGGCGACCACGGGTGCGGGGGGCAACAGCTCGTAGCCGTGTTCGCCCGTGTAACCGGTACGGCACACCGTCATCGGGGTGCCCCTCCAGTCGGCCTCGGCGAAGTGCATGTACCCGTGCCCGGTGGGCAGCCCCAGGGCGCCGAGCACCTCGTCGCTCAGCGTTCCCTGGACCGCCAGCACACCGAAGTCCTCATGCCGGTCGACGACGCTCACCCCCGCCGGCGCCGCCGCCGCGAGCCGGCGGGCCACGTCGGCGCAGTTGGCGGCGTTGGGCACCAACAGCAGCTCGTCGTCGGCCCGCAGGTAGACGATCAGGTCGTCGACCACACCTCCGGACTCGTCGCAGCACAGCGTGTACTGGGCCTGCCCCGGCCCGATCCGGTCCAGCGCATTGGTGAGGCAGGAATCGACGAAGTCGGCAGCCCCCGGACCGCTGACCTCGACCTTACCGAGGTGGCCGACGTCGAACAGCCCCACCCGCTCCCGGACGGCACGGTGCTCCCTGACGACACCGCCGCCGGGATACTCGATCGGCATCATCCAGCCGCCGAAGTCGGCCAGCTTCGCGCCGAGGGCGACGTGGACGTCGTACAGCGCGGTGTGCCGGGGCTCTGCGGACTGCGGGCTGTCGGCCATGCGCGCAACCTACTGGCCTGTCGGGCGGATCTCCACAGCCGGGCGACCTGGCCTGGCTAGAGTCCGCTCGTGGCCACTCTCACCCTCTCCGCCAAGACCCCCGTCACCGTCCCCGCCGATGCCGTCGTCGTCGCGGTCGCCGCCGGGCCCGACGGTCCCCGGGCGCTCACGGGGACACTGCCGGCGTCGCTGGCGCATCGGCTGCGCGGCGTCCTCGGTCCGTTGGGTGTGACCGGCGCCGCCGACGACGTCCACCGGGTCCCGTCGGAGGGGGCGCTCAAGGCTCCCGTCGTCGTGCTGACCGGGGTGGGACCGTTGCCGGGGCCGCGCTCGCAACCCTCGCCCGAGGCGTTGCGGCGGGCGGCGGGGGCCGCGACCCGCACGCTGGCCGGCACGGCCACCGTGGCCCTGGCGCTGCCGACACCGGACGACTCCCGGCTGGCGGCCGTCGCCGAGGGGGCGTTGCTGGGTGCCTACGGCTATACCCGCTACCGGACGGCGGCCGCCTACGACGGGGCCGGTGGGGCACCGAAACCGCCCGTCGTCTCGGTGATCCTGCTCACCGAGACCGCCCGTGGCCGGGCGTCCCGCGACCTCGCGCGCCGGGCCCAGGTCCTCGCCGACGCGGTCACCGCCACGCGGGACCTGGTCAACACCCCGCCCTCGGACCTCTACCCGCAGGCCTTCGCCGAACTGGCCGTCGCGGCGACGGCCGACCTGCCGGTGACGGTCACCGTGCTGGACGAGAAGAAGCTCGCCAAGGGTGGGTACGGCGGGATCCTCGGGGTCGGCAAGGGCTCCGTCCGCCCGCCACGGCTGGTCCGCCTGGAGTACTCCCCCGCGGTCCCCCGCGGCACGGCCCGGATGCCGCACGTCGCCCTGGTCGGCAAGGGCATCACCTTCGACACCGGTGGCATCTCGCTCAAGCCCCCGGCCGGCATGGAGCTCATGAAGAGCGACATGGCCGGTGCCGCCGCGGTGCTGAACACCGTGGTCGCGGCCGCCGCGCTCGCCCTGCCGGTCAGGCTCACCGCGTTCCTGGCGCTGGCCGAGAACATGCCCTCGGGGACGGCGCAGCGCCCCTCCGACGTGATCACCATGCGCGGCGGGCGCACCGTCGAGGTGCTCAACACCGACGCCGAGGGCCGGTTGGTCATGGCCGACGCCCTGGTGGACGCCGTCGAGGCCGGCCCGGACCTGATCCTCGACGTCGCGACGCTGACCGGCGCGCAGAAGGTCGCGCTCGGCGAACGGGTCAGCGCCGTCATGGCCAACGACGACACGCTGCGCACCAGGGTGCACCGGGCCGCCGAGGACGCCGGCGAACTGTTCTGGCCGATGCCGCTGCCACCCGAGTTGCGGGCAGGCCTCGACTCGAGCGTGGCGGACATCGCGAACATCGGAGAGCGCTTCGGCGGCATGCTCGTCGCCGGCGTCTTCCTGGCGGAGTTCGTCGGAGGTCTGCAGGGCCCGGCCCGCTGGGCCCACCTCGACATCGCCAGTCCCGCGTACAACGAGAAACCCGCCTACGGGTACACACCCGCGGGCGGGACCGGCGTCGCGGTGCGGACCCTGCTCACTCTCGTCGAGGACGTCGCGGCGCACGGCACCGGTGAGGTTCAGGGGTGACCTTAGTACCACCCTGATGACAGGATGGCTCCGGCCCTGTCGTTCCGCCCTCGACACCTTGGGGAGTTGTTTCTGTGACCGAGTCTGCAGGCGGCCCCGGCTTCGACCTGGTGATCCTGGGTGGAGGCAGCGGCGGCTACGCGGCGGCGCTTCGAGGGGCGGAGCTCGGGTTGAGCGTCGCCCTCGTCGAGCGCGACAAGCTCGGCGGCACCTGCCTGCATCGCGGCTGCATCCCCACCAAGGCGCTGCTGCACGCGGCCGAGATCGCCGACGTGGCCCGCGAGGGCGCCCACGTCGGCGTGAACACCTCGTTGACCTCGATCGACATGGGCAAGGTCAACGACTACAAGGACGGCGTGGTCGCCCGCCTCCACAAGGGTCTGCAGGGGCTCGTGAAGAGCAGGTCGATCGCCTACGTCGAGGGCGAGGGCCGGCTGGTCGCCCGCGACACCGTCGACGTGAACGGACGGCGGCTGCGTGGCCGCCACGTCCTGCTGGCGACCGGCTCCCAGGCCCGATCGCTGCCGGGGCTGGAGATCGGCGGTCGGGTCGTGACCAGTGACCAGGCGCTGAACCTGGACACCGTCCCGAGCAGCGTGGTGGTGCTCGGCGGCGGCGTGATCGGCGTCGAGTTCGCCAGCCTCTGGAGGTCCTTCGGGGCGGACGTGACCCTCGTCGAGGCGCTGCCCCGGCTGGTGCCCGCCGAGGACGAGGCCTGCTCCAAGGCGCTGGAACGGGCGTTCCGCAGGCGGAAGATCGCCTTCACGACGGGCGTCCGGTTCTCCGGCGTCACCCAGGACGAGAACGGCGTCACCGTCAGCCTCGAGTCGGGGGAGACGATCCGTGCCGAGTTGCTCCTGGTCGCCGTCGGCCGCGGGCCGAACGCCGCCGGCTTCGGCTACGAGGAGAACGGCGTCGCGATGGACCGCGGCTTCGTGCTGGTCGACGAGCGGCTGCGCACCAACGTGCCCGGCGTCCGCGCGGTCGGCGACATCGTCCGCGGGCCGCAGTTGGCCCACCGCGGGTTCCAGCAGGGCATCTTCGTGGCCGAGGACATCGCCGGGTCGGACCCCCCGCCGATCGACGAGTCCGGCATTCCCAGGGTGACCTACTGCGACCCGGAGATCGCCTCCGTCGGTCTGACCGAGGTTCAGGCCAGGGAGAGGTACGGCGCCGCCGCCGTCAGCTGCTACGAGTACAACCTCGGCGGCAACGGCAGGAGCCAGATCCTGGGCACCACCGGGTTCGTCAAGTTGGTGCGCCTGGACGAGGGCCCCGTGGTCGGCGTCCATATGGTGGGGGCCCGTATGGGCGAGCAGATCGGCGAGGCCCAGCTGATCGTCAACTGGGAGGCCTTCCCCGACGAGGTGGCCCACCTCATCCACGCACATCCCACCCAGAACGAGGCCCTGGGTGAGGCACACCTCGCCCTGGCCGGCAAGCCGTTACACGCCCACGCCTGATCGCCAACCGGGCACTACACAGAAAGCGAGCACCAACGATGTCAGACTCCGTGCAGATGCCGGCACTCGGCGAGAGCGTGACCGAGGGCACTGTGACGCGTTGGCTCAAGCAGGTCGGCGAGCGGGTGGAGGTCGACGAACCGCTGCTCGAGGTCTCCACCGACAAGGTCGACACCGAGATCCCCTCACCGGTGGCCGGCGTGCTGGAGCAGATCCTGGTCGGCGAGGACGAGACCGTCGCCGTGGCCACCCAGCTCGCCGTCATCGGCAGCGGCGCCGGAGGAGCCACCCCCGTGGCGGCCCCGGCACCCGAACCCGCCCCGGCCGCCGAGCCGGCCCCGGCACCCGAACCGGCCCAGGCACCCGAACCGCCCGCCCCCGCGCCGGCGGGCGATGCCGACGAATCCCGGGTCCAGATGCCGGCTCTCGGCGAGAGCGTCACCGAGGGCACGGTGACCCGGTGGCTGAAGGCCGAGGGCGAACGGGTCGCGGTCGACGAGCCCCTGCTGGAGGTCTCCACCGACAAGGTCGACACCGAGATCCCCTCACCCGTCGCGGGCGTGCTGACCAAGATCCTGGTCGCCGAGGACGAGACGGTTCCGGTGGGCGCGGACCTGGCCGTCGTGGGCGGTGCCGCCTCGGCGGCTCCCGCACCTGCGCCCGCCCCGGCGGCTCCCGCACCGGCAGCGGCGCCCCCGCCCCCGGCCCCGCCAGCAGCCCCCCCGGCACCTGCGCCCGTCCCGGCGGCTCCCGCGTCTGCTCCCACCCCCGCGGCGACGCGAGCAGGTGCGGACGGCGAGTCGTCGACCTATGTCACCCCGCTGGTCCGGCGGATGGCCGCTGAGCGCAACGTGGACCTCGGCGCGATCACCGGTACCGGTGTCGGCGGGCGCGTCCGCAAGCAGGATGTACTGGACGCCGCGGCGGCCCAGCAGGCCGCCGCCCCCGCCCCCGCCCCCGCGGCGACCCCGGCGTCCGCTTCGGCGGGTGCCCGGGCGACCACCGAGGTCTCGGCGCTGCGCGGTCAGACGGTCAAGATGTCCCGGCTGCGCCAGATCATCGCCCAGCGGATGGTCGAGTCGCTGCAGGTCTCGGCCCAGCTGACCACGGTGATCGAGGTGGACGTCACCAAGATCTCCCGGCTGCGGGACCGCGCCAAGGCCGACTTCGCCGCCCGGGAGGGCGTCAAGCTGTCGTTCCTGCCGTTCTTCGCGCTGGCCGCGGTCGAGGCACTCAAGCAGTACCCGATGCTCAACGCGAGCATCACCGGCGACCAGATCGTCTACCACGATGCCGAACACCTCGGCGTGGCGGTCGACACCGAGCGCGGCCTTCTGGTTCCGGTGATCAAGGACGCGGGCAGCATGAACATCGCCGGCATCGCCCGCAGGATCGCCGATCTCGCCGACCGCACCCGGAACAACAAGATCACCCCGGACGAGTTGGGCGGCGGCACCTTCACCCTCACCAACACCGGCAGCAGGGGCGCCCTGTTCGACACGCCGATCATCAACCAGCCGCAGACCGGAATCCTGGGCACCGGCGCCATGGTGCGCCGTCCGCTGGTGGTCAAGGACCCCGACGGCGGTGAGACCATCGCGATCCGGTCGATGGTCTACCTGGCACTGTCCTACGACCATCGGATCGTGGACGGCGCGGACGCGGCGC
>CAYYCE010000111.1:0-8039 GCA_964469635.1 uncultured Kineosporiaceae bacterium | reverse complement strand
GAGGGGGGAGCGGGGCATGAGAGGCCTCTCATCACCGGGCCGGCGGCGCCTCAGCCCCCGCTCGGTGTCGCGTCCCGCAGGCGGTAGCCCGCACCTCGGAGGGTCTCGATGCGCTCGGCCCCCACTTTGCGCCGCAGGTAGCGGACATAGACGTCGACGACGTTCGACCCCGGGTCGAAGTCGTATCCCCAGACCTGGCTGAGCAGCTGCTCCCGGCTGAGGACCTGACCCGGGTGGCGCATCAGGGTCTCGAGCAGCGAGTACTCGCGGCCGGACAGGTCGACCTGCCGACCGGCGACCAGGACCCGACGGGTGCTCGGGTCGAGGGCCAACTCGCCGTAGCGCACCACGGTCGGCTCGGGGACCCGTGCCTCCGAACGCAGCCGCAGCCGGATCCGGGCCAGCAGCTCCTCGAAGCGGAACGGCTTGGGCACATAGTCGTCGGCCCCGCCCTCGAGACCGGCCACGGTGTCGCCGACTCCCGATCGCGCCGTCAAGATGATCACCGGCATGCCGTTGCCGGCGCGGCGCATCTTGCCCAGCACGGCGAACCCGTCGAGCAGCGGCAGCCCGATGTCGAGCACCAAGAGGTCGTGGTCGCCGGACATCGCCTGATCGAGGGCGGCCTGACCGTCGCCGACCACGGTGACCACGTAGCCGCGGGCACGCAGGCCCTTGTCGATGAACGAGGCGATCCGCGCCTCGTCCTCGGCGACCAGGATGCTGCTCATGACATCGTCCCCACCTGTGTCGGGTGGCCCCGCGAGACCACGGTCAGCGGAAGGATCAGGGTGAAGCGCGCCCCGGGATGGTCGCCGGGCTGGGCCAGCTCGATGCTGCCGCCGTGCGCGGCGGCGATGCCGGCCACGATCGACAGCCCCAGACCCGAGTTGTGGGTCTGGCCGCGGGCGCCGCCGCCCCGGCCGAACCGGGCGAAGATGCGTTCGGCGTCGGCGGGCGCCACCCCGGGACCGGTGTCGCGGACCCAGAGCTGCACCTGCCCGCGCGAGAGCACCCCGCCGAGGGCGATGACGTCGTCTGGCCGGGTGAACCGCACCGCGTTGTCGGTCAGTTGCAGCATCGCCTGGGTGAGCCGATGTGCGTCGGCGAGCACCACCGCGGTGACCGTGGAGTCGAGCACCCACACCCGGTCGGCCAGCCCCTGGGCCTTGTCGAGGACATCGCGAAGGAACCGGTCGAGATCGACCGGTTCGAACCGCACGAAGTCCGGGCGACCGGCCTGGGCGAGCACGATCAGGTCGTTGACCAGCCGGCCCATGCGAGTGAGCTCGTCCATGACCAGGGCCCGGGTGGCCACCACCTCGTCCGGGTCCTGGACGTCGAGCACCTCCAGGTGACCCTGCACGATGGTGATCGGGGTCCGCAGCTCGTGACCGGCGTCGTCCAGGAACCGCTGCTGGGTGTCGAAGGCCTGCTCGAGGCGGTCGAACATCTCGTTGACGGTCCGTGTCAACTGCGTGACGTCGTCCCGACCGGTCACCGGGATCCGGGCGGTGAGGTCGGTGTGGGAGATGGCCTCCGCCGCCCGGCGCAGGGTCTGGAGCGGCCGCAGCAGTCGACCGGCCACGATCCAGCCGCCCAGCCCGATGACGACCAGGGCGATCAGCGACAGGGCGGCGTACTGGCGGGCGCTGGCGGCCAGCCGATCGAGCACCGGCTGCACGCCGATGACGACCATGTACGAACCCACCTCGGGCCGGCCCGAGACCCGGAACTGGACGATGGCGAACCGCACGGGTCCGCTGGACAGGCGCACCTGGCGGATCGTGGTGGGCGCGTCGGCGGGCAGGGCCGCGACCGCGGCGACGAGGAGGTGCTCCTGCTCGATCTTGAACGGCCGCTCGCCCTCGGTCACGTAGGCCGGCCTGCCGTCGACGAATCCGGCGATCACCTCGCCCTCGGTGGGGACCTGGTGCTGCATCGTGCTGCGGAGCAGGTCGTCCACCGTGGACGGCGTCCCACCGGCATCGGCGCTCTGGCTGAACTGGTCGACGTCCTGGCTGAACTGGCGGACGTCCGCGGTCAGGGTGCGGTCGAGCCGGTCGATCAACTGTCGCCGCTCGAAGAGGGTGAAGGCGGATCCGGCGAACGCCATGCCGAGCGCGGCCAGCAACAGCACCGTGGCCAGGATCCGGGCCCGGACACCGATGGTCCGACGACGATCAGTCGTCATCCCTGTCCGGCTCGAGCCGGTCGGCGGCGTCGGAGGGTCCGTCGTCATCCTCGTGCACCGAGACCACGCGACTGGGCGAGACCGTCTGCGGCGCACCGGTGGTCGCGAACGTCGAACCGGACGTGGACGAGGTCGTGCCGGCGGGGACGGACGACACCGCAGCGGCCGTCGTGCCCGGGCCGGACGTCGCCGTGGTCGCGCCCGCCGTTGGGTTCGGGTCCGTCGTGCCCGTCCGGTCGGGGGAGCCGGTCGGGCGGGTGGCCGGGGAGGTGGTGAGCGGATCGGCCGTGGCGGAACCGGACAGCGGGGTCAGGACCGGCCCCCGGCCCCCCGGACCGGACAGGCCGTCGGGGGCGGAGGGGGTGGCCCCCACGACGAAGGCGAGGCTCACGACCGCGCCGCTGGGGCGGGGGAGGACGGCGACCGACCAGGCCGCCGGGCCCAGCAGGACGGCACCCGCCGTCAGGGCACCGAGCGCGCCCGCCTGCCAGAACCGCATTGACCCATCCTGTTCGGGGAACTGGAGTACGCATATGACATCACCATGAGGAATCTCTCATGATCGGGCCGCGGGAAGAACGCCACCCGGGCCGGGTCAAGGACCTCCGGGCCTCGCCAAGCATACCCCCATGGGTATATTGAGCTCATGTCCAGTCATGACCACGGCAAGGCCGTCCTCGAATCCCTGAACCCCCTGACCCGCGACCTGCGCCGCGCGATCCCCGACGTGTACGCGGGATTCCGCGATCTGCACCAGGCTGCCCTGGCCCCCGGGGAACTGGACACGAGCCTCAAGGAACTGATCGCGATGGTCCTCGGCGTGGTCGCCGGCTGCGACGGGTGCATCGCCTCGCACGCCCGGGGCGCCGTGCGCGCCGGGGCCACCAAGCAGCAGGCCGCGGAGGCCATCGGGGTGACCCTGCTGATGCAGGGCGGGCCGGCCACGATCTACGGGCCGCGCGCCTACTCCGCGTTCTGCGAGTTCGCCGATGCCGAGGCCTCCAGCGCCGGCTGAGAGGCCTCACCTCGGGTGGCTCCGCCCGGCGACCTTCGGTCTGCCGGCGACCGGGTCCTGGTCCACGTCGCGGCCCGGTTGCGCCAGGTGATGCCCGCCGACGCCACGCTCGTGCGCCTCGGCGGAGACGAGTTCGCCGTGGTGATGTTCGTGGGCGACCCCGGCGAGGCCGTTCAGCTGGCGCGCGAGTTCGCCGACCAGATGAACGTGATCACGGTCCCCGGCGGGACCCGGGTGGCGGCCAGCGTCGGGCTGGCGGTGAGCTCGCCCCGGGCGGGCCGAGGACGACGGCGACCTCGCCGCGCCCGGCGTCCGGGCCGCCGCCGAGACCGGCGGCCCGACGACCTAGAAGCCCGACGACCCAGAAGCCAAGGGTGGATGACCCATCCGGACGGCGGGTTCGGACCGTGCCTCACTCCTCCGGGCGGTACAGAGCCTCCAACTCCTCGGCGAAGGCGTCGTACACCACGTTGCGCTTGACCTTCAACGTAGGGGTGAGCTCCCCGCCCTCCACGCTGAAGTCGCTGGCCAGAACGCGGAATCGCTTGATCGATTCGGCCGCCGAGACCGCCTTGTTCGCGTCGTCCACGGCGTCCTTGACGGCCGCCATCAGGTCGGTGTCGTGGCGCAGGTCCGCGACGCCGGCCCGCTCCGGCTTCCCCTTCTCCCGCTTCCACTGCTCGAACACCTCGGCGTCGATCGTGACCAGGGCGCCGATGTAGGGCCGGGCATCCCCGACGACCACGCAGTAGCTGACCAGCCAGTGAGCCCGCAACCGGTCCTCCAGCACCGCGGGGGCCACGTTCTTGCCGGAGGAGGTGACGATCAGGTCCTTCTTGCGACCGGTGATGGTGAGAAAGCCGTCGTCGTCGATCTCGCCGAGGTCCCCGCTGTGCAACCAGCCCTCGTCGTCGAAGATCGCCCGGGTCGAGGCCTCGTCGTGCCAGTAGCCGCCGAAGACCGGGCCACCCTTGATCAGGACCTCGCCGTCCGCGGCGATCCGCAGCGAGCAGCCCGGCAGCGGGCGGCCGACGGAGCCGATCCGTTGCGCTCCCGGCAGGTTGAGCGTGACACCGGCGCAGGTCTCGGTGAGCCCGTAGCCCTCCAGAACGTTCACTCCGATGCCCCGGAAGAAGTGGCCGAGCCGGGCTCCCAGGGGCGCTCCCCCGCTGACCGCGTACTCGACCCGGCCACCCATGGCCGCGCGCAACTTGGTGTAGACCAACCGGTCGAACAGCGCGTGGCGGACCCGCAGCCACAGTCCGGGGCCTCCGGTGTCGAGCGACCGGCTGTAGGCCACGGCAGTGGCGTCGGCCAGTGCGAAGATCCGCGCGTGTCCCTCGGCAGCGGCCGTGTGCTGGGCCGCGTTGTAGATCTTCTCGAACACCCGCGGGACCGAGAGCACCGAGGTGGGGCGGAACTCCGCCAGTTGGGGGGGCAGGTTCTTCAGATCGCCGGTATGCCCCAGGTGAACCCGGGTCGCCACCACCGCGAGCTGGATCATGCGGGCCAGGATGTGGGCCAGGGGGAGGAACAGCAGGGTCGACCTGGTCTGGTTCAGCACGCGGTCCGTGACCCCCGGAGCGGCGGTGACGTTGCCGACCTCGGACAGCAGGTTCGCGTGGGTGATCATGCACCCCTTGGGCCGGCCGGTCGTCCCGGAGGTGTACACGATGGTGGCCAGCGACGCCGCCGTGACCGCTCGGCGACGGGCCGTCACCTGATCCGCGGTGATCGCGCGGCCCATCTCGGTGAGCGTGTCGAGAGCGCCCGCCTCGATGGTCCAGACCTCCCTCACGGCCGCCAGCCGGGGTCGGACCTGCGCCACCGTCGCGGCGAGGCTCTCGGACTCGACGAGCACGGCGACGGCCCCCGAGTCGCCCAGTTCCCACTCCACCTGCTCGGCGGAGGAGGTCTCGTAGATGGGCACCGACACGCCTCCGGCGGTCCAGATGGCGAAGTCGCAGATCATCCACTCGAACCGGGTCCGGGAGAACAACCCGACCCGGTCTCCCGGCTCCAGGCCCCAGGCGATCAACCCGGCGGCTACGGCGGCGACCTGGTCGGCGCACTCCCGGGAGGTCACCGGGAGCCACTCGCCGGCCACCCGGCGACCGAACGCCGCGTGGTCGGGCCAGCGAGCGGCATTGTCGAAGAGGGCATCGGTCATGTTCGATTCGGGGCTCGGCACGTGGATCGCCGGGAGGCCGTATTCGCGCATCGCGTACCTCCTAGGCAGATCGATGGGCGCTGCTTCGAACCTAGTCTCGGGTCGGCCCGGTACCCAGGGCGCTTCGTCATCGTTCCGGTCCCCCGACCGGGTGAGCCTCGACGTAGGCTGGAAGACCCGTTGCCGACCACCATGGAGTCCTCATGTCCTCCCGGCCGGGCGCCCCGCGCGCCGATGGGCGTGCCCGGTCCCAGTGGGTGGACCTGGAGGGTCCGACCCACTACGTCGATCACGGCGGCCCGACGACGGGGCCCGCATTGGTGTGCGTTCACGGCCTCGGCGGATCACACCTGAACTGGGCGGCCGTGGCGCCCCGGCTGACACGGACCTGCCGGGTGCTGGCGATCGACCTGCCCGGCCACGGCCGCACCCAGGCCCACGGCCGGTCCACGTCGGTCACCGCCGATCAGCGGCTCCTGCACCGGTTCGTCACCGAGGTCGTCGGGTCGCCCGTCGTCCTGGTCGGGAACTCGATGGGGGCGATGGTCTCCATCCTGGCGGCGGACGCCCATCCGGAGGCCGTGGCCGGGCTGGTCCTGGTCGATCCGGCGCTGGCGCAGCTTCGCGTGGCGCGCCCCGACCCGTCGGTGGCGGCGAACTTCCTCGCCTACGCCGTCCCCGGCATCGGCCGGGCCTTCCTTGCCCGACACCGACATCGCCGATCGCCGGAGGAAGCGGTGGCGGAGGTGCTGCGGCTGTGCTGCGTCGCCCCGTCGCGGGTTCCGTCCGACGTCGTGGCGGCCTCGGTGGAACTGGCCCGGGAGCGGCGGGCCTATCGCGGAGTGGATTCCGAGTTCCTCGCCGCGGCACGCAGCCTGATGCGCATGCTCGCCCTGCACCGCAGCTACGAGGCCAAGATGCGCGGGATCCGGGTGCCGGTCCTGCTCCTGCAGGGCGAGAAGGATCGGCTGGTATCGCTCGACGCGGCCCGAGCCGTCGCCGCGGCGAACCCGCTGTGGCGCTTCGAGATCGCCTCCGGCGTGGGGCATGTTCCTCAGCTCGAGGCGCCGGACTGGACCGTCGAGGCGATCCTGGACTGGCTCGCCACCGACGGCCGGCCCGCCGCCAGCGCCGCGGCCGATCAGAGCGGTCGGCCCTGCCCCCCCGCCTGAAACCCTGACACAGTTGGGGCGTGGACCGGATGAGCCCCCTCGATGCGTGGTTCCTGCAGCTCGAGCGCGCCTCACAACAGCTCCACATCGGATCCGCGCTGATCTTCGAAGGCCCGATCCCCGCCTACGAGGACCTCTGCGCCGTCGTGGCGGCCAGGCTGGAGGGCGTCCCGCGCTACCGCCAGCGGTTCCGCCGGGTGCCTCTCGAGCTCGGCCGCCCGGTGTGGGTGGACGACGTGCACTTCCGCGTCACCCATCATGTCCGGCACACCGCTCTGCCCGCCCCGGGCAGTGACGCCCAGCTGCGCACGCTGGCAGGCCGGTTGATGTCGCAACCCCTGGATCCGGAGCGGCCGCTGTGGGAGACGTGGCTGGTGGAGGGACTCTCCGAGAATCGCTGGGCGCTGATCAACAAGGCTCACCACGCGATGATGGACGGCGTCTCGGGCACCGACATCATGGGTGTGCTGCTCGATCGACGGCGCCGGGCCCGGCGTCCGAAGGCGCCCTCCTGGCGGGCCGCTCCCGAACCGTCCCGCGGGCAGCTGGTGGCGAGCGCCGTGATGGACGCGGTGCGGAGCCCGGCGGACCAGGTCCGGGCGGCGGCGGGCGCGGTGGCCGCGCCGACCCGCGCGGTGCGCGAGGTCGCTGCCCAGCTCTGGGGTCTGGCCGAGATGGGGGGCAAGGCCGCCCGGCTGGAGACGGTGCTGGACGGCCCGATCGGGCCGCACCGCAGCTGGGAATGGGCGCGCGCGGACCTGGCTGAGGTCAAACGGATCAAGAACACCTGCGGTGGCACGGTCAACGACGTGTTCCTGGCGGCGATCACCGGCGGGTTCCGCACTCTCCTGCAGTCGCGTGGCGAGAACGTCGCCGGCCGGACGATCCGCACCCTGGTGCCGGTGTCCGTCCGCCGCCCGCACGAGCACGGCACGCTGGGCAACCAGGTGTCCGCGGTGTTCGCCGACCTGCCGGTCGGCATCGCCGACCCTGCCCAGCGGCTCGCGGCGGTGACCGCCCAACTGTCCAGCCTCAAGGGCCGCGGCATGGCCATCGGTGTGGAATCCATGCTGGAGGCCGCCGAACTGTTCCCGCCCACGGTGTTCGCCCTGGCGGCCCGGCTGGCCGCGCGGATGCCGCAGCGCTCGATCAGCACCGTGACCACGAACGTGCCCGGACCGCAGGTCCCGATGTACCTGCTCGGGAGCCGGATGCTGGAGATCTTTCCCTACATCCCGTTGGCCGTCTCGCTGAGGATCACGATCGGGATCATGTCGTATGACGGCCGGGTCAGCTTCGGGATCACCGGGGAGGCCGACCGGGTGCCCGATCTGCACGTTCTCAGTGAGGGTATCGAGGCCGCCATGACCGAACTCGCCTGACCTCCGGGCCCGCCACCGACTCGTGGCGGCTCCGACCGCCCCACTGACGCACCTGCACCCACGTGGCCCGCGACGTCCTACCCCCGGGACGACGCCGTCCTCGGTG